>JAFEGF010000228.1 GCA_018240225.1 Verrucomicrobiota bacterium | reverse complement strand
GGTTGGATGTGGAAGCGCAGTAATGCGTTGAGCTAACCAATACTAATAAGTCCATTGACTTGATCACTTTATTTTTCATCATTGTCATGATACTTAAGAATAAGTGTTGTGACAATGATGGTGCGAAATGAGAAAAGCGCCATGAAACATGTGAGAATCTGATCAAGCGTCAATTTTTATCTAGTGAATACATCTTTAGCTTCGACTAGCAAGATTTTTTATCTTGGTGGCAATAGAGAAGGGGAAATACCTGATCCCATACCGAACTCAGAAGTCAAGCCCTTCATCGCCGATGGTACTGTACTCAAGAGTATGGAAGAGTAGGTCGCTGCCAAGTTTTTCATTCGCCTCGATTAGGCAACTAATCGAGGCTTTTTTTTTGCCTGGAAATACTTAAATTTTAGCAAGAGCCGCTTTCAAATCTGCTTTCAAGTTCGTTGGCACTCCAACGATCACTTGTGCAACCTTCCCTTCCCGATCGATGACAAAAAGGGTCGGATAGCCCGCCACTTGGAAGAGTTGCCGCAAGGCGCCATCTTTATCCTCCGCCCATTGCATATCAGTCGAACCTTGAGCCCAAGCTGGAAAAGGAGCTTCGCTGACATTGATGATCCGATGGCTATTGCTGGCCAATGTATTTAAGATCCCGTTCTGCTCTTTACAATAGGGGCAGTTGGAAGAAACGAAGTTAATGATATATCCCTCATCGCCGCTTCCGATCGTCCCCAATATTAATTCTGGCGCTTGATCTCCAACTTTCAATCCTGTTTGCATGGCAGGGTGATTTATTTTAAAACCGTAGGCCATCAGCGTGAGGTTCATGCAGCTGAACAGAGCAACCACGGAAATAGGTGCAAAAGCAGCTAAGCAGATCCGCTCTTTAAATCCCCAAGATTTGTTTTCGCTGATTTCTGAAGGAGCGATAACCCACACCGTCCAGATCAAAATATGACATACGTGAGCAATCAGACAAAGCGGACACCATAGCGGTAAATGGAGATAGGTCAGCGCTGCAGCCAGCACGATCGACCAGGTCAATCCTCCACGCGCAAGAGTTCGCGTAGGAAAAGAAGGGAACAGCAATGAGCAAGCGATAAGCAGCGAAAAATATCCAGCGCCAATAAGAGGCAGATAGGGACTGTTCGAAGCGCAGGATGCGCATCCTGGGCCTGGCGACTCCGGAAGCAAGAAGAATAGCGCAATTAAAGCAATAGCTCCGAAGAGAGGAACAAGATGGCGGAGAATTTTCATGGGTTTGCCCCAGGACACCATTTCACTGGAGATGTGTCCATCCCAAGAGCTTTCATCAAAAATACGTTTCCATCATTGTAAGTGCTCATGGTAACGCCTGACCAGTAACCAGTTGCACAGGTGGAAGTATCGCAGTTCCCGCCTAAAGTCATCCAATCTTCTGTTCGGACCACATCGCATGTACAGATAGCCTTGTTTGCATCGGTTGGATCAACAGTGCATTTCTTGTTCAAGCACCAGGTCCAAGGCGTCCCGGCAGGGCATTGCATCCCTTGTTTTCCTTCGCTGTATTGTTTGAAAGAATAGGTCGAGTAGACTGTCATAATCCCCTTGTCATCTGTCGTCGGTTGCAGCTCATTACAAGGGGCCGTGCCCATACTGGCGCCCTCTTCGACATCGCAAAAACAGATCGCTTTAGTAGGATCTCCAGGCTGAGGAACGCATAAAGCTGATGTGCACAAGGCATACGTGTGTTTGCACAGATGCATCATGCTGCTGTTCTTTGTGTCGCATCCCCAGATGACGCAGCAGACGGCTGCGATTGGCAAAACAAAAGTAAGAAGAAATGATTGAAGGCGTCTCATTTTAAATGTCCCCTTGCGTCAAATAATTTTATTCTTATCAGAGAACGGACCGGCAGTCAAGTCCTTGGAATTTGCGGCAGTCGATTTTTCAATGGCACATCATATTGCAGTTCAAATGGTGCATGATCCAGATGGAAAAGACGATAATGATGATGACAATCGAAAGGGTGGATGCAAACACGATCAAATTCCATCTAGGGCCTTTTTCATTCAAGATGTTTAAAAAAAAGATAGACTGGACGATCCCTTGAAGGACAGCAAGAGTCAGCAGCAGTGCAACGATCGAGTTCGTATCAAGATTAAAAAAATCGGGACGGTAGAAAACTAAGAAAGCAGTCAGCGTCAATACCAACGACGATACAAATCCGACGATGCGCGCTGCGAGTGATTTTGAATGCATGCAACGAACCTATGATTGAAGGTGCCCCATTCCATAAACAACAGTAAAAATAAAGATCCATACGATATCCAGGAAGTGCCAAAAAAACGCGAGCCGGTACAACCTGGAGACATCGGGAGCTGAAAGTTTTCTTGTCCAAACCCGGACCATTGCAACGAGCATCCACAATAATCCGATGGAGATATGCAGCCCATGCGTGCCGACGAGTGTAAAAAAGGATGAGAGGAAGCCGCTGCGCTGCGGCCCGGCCCCTTCATGGATAAATTGGGAAAATTCTGAAAGTTCGATCGTTAGAAATGAAACTCCTAGAAGAAATGTCACGGCAAACCAGAAGATGACCCTGTTTTTTTGTTTTCGCTGAATTGCAAGGGTTGCCAGCGAACAGGTAAAACTGCTTGTCAGCAGGATCAACGTCTCTGCAAACGCTGGGCCAAGCTGAAAGAGATCGTGGCCGGACGGCCCTCCAAAGGTGTTATTGCGCAAAACAATGAATGTAGCAAACAGCACGGCAAAAATCACAAGATCGGTCATCAGATAGAGCCAGAACCCGAAAATTTTTACGTCGTCTTCCACAATCGCTTAACCCTTTTTTTTGATGTCTCGATCTTCTTCACTTTCGCAGCAGAGAGCACGTATTCCGTATTGTCATCGAAGGAACGGATGATGATGCAGACGATCGAGCCGATGATGCCAAGGGCGGCCAGCCACAAAATTTCCCACACAATGGCAAACCCAAATAACAATGCGAATCCGGAAATGTAGATTCCCATGCCTGTATTTTTAGGCAGTTCAATATCCTCATACCGCTTTGATAGCTTCCGTCCTTCTTGCTTCATTTTCCAAAATTCATCTTCAGAAGAGACTTTCGGGATCACGGCAAAATTATAAAATGGAGGCGGCGATGCGGTGGCCCATTCCAGCGTCCTTGCATTCCAGGGATCGCCGGTGAGGTCCAGATGTTGTTTTTTTTCTTTGATGCTCACGATGACTTGAACGATCTGAACGATGACTCCGCAAAGGATGATGCCGATCCCGATGGCCGATGTGATGAACAATGGCTGCCACCCAGTTGATGCGGAGTAGTGGTCCAATCTTCTGGTCGCGCCCATGAATCCTAAAAGATAGAGGGGGATGAACGAGACCAAAAAGCCGACCAGCCACAGCCAAAAGGCGTATTTGCCGAGCCTTTCATTCAGGGTAAAGCCTGCAAACTTCGGAAACCAATAGGTGATGCCCCCAAAGATCCCGAACAGTGCGA
>JAFEGF010000227.1 GCA_018240225.1 Verrucomicrobiota bacterium | reverse complement strand
AAGGAACAGGCGAACAGGCCTATAAAAACCTTACAACAATGGCGCGCGTATCTCAAACAGTCCCGAAACCATTCCTCCTATTTGCAAAATCTTTGGACCATGTCTTTAAGGATAAGATTGCCCGTTATGATTTTGTCCAGCAAGTCTATGTCCGTTTTATTAAGTGCTTAAGCGAGAAAGGAATTGAATTGACGGTTTCCCGCCCAGATAGCTTTAAGATGCTTCTTAACGAGCTCTGTGCTAAAGGAGCGCCTCGTCAAGTGTATCAAGCTTTATTTCAAGTTTTGATGAACACGGATGGCACAGGTCCTTGCGGTCTTCGATTTGAGCCGGCGATCTTGAATGCCATCATGAACAATGGAGACTATTTCAAGGTCTTCGATACAGATCATCCGCTCTAATTGTTCCAGGAAACGAGGGGGATTTCCCCCTCTTTAATGCAAAAGGTCTATTGCTGTTTAACCTGATTTAGACTATCATTTGCGCTTTGTTTCTTTTGTGCCGATGTGGCGGAATCGGTAGACGCGGTAGATTCAAAATCTACTTCTAGCAATAGAGTGCTGGTTCGAGTCCAGTCATCGGCAAATTCGAGGACACTTTCTGATGAGGAAAGTGTCCTTTATTTTTTCAATTCAAGCGACAAATTTTCTTAGTTCTATCTTCCCGCATCCAGCCATTCGAATGGCCGGGGTTTAAAATGGAGCAGTTGCTTTGCTTTCGCATTGGTAGCTGCCCGCAGTTTGGTTGCGTAGTAAACAGCGTCTGGTCCTCTGGTCTTCAGCCCTTCTTCTTCTGTAATGGATGAAGGAGGAGCCGCTCCTAAAAAACGGGCAAATGCCGGAAGCCAGGTATTCATGGGCGAAGGGGAGTCGTTGACGATGTTGTAGGCGCCGGGAGGGCTGAGAAAGGAGGCTGCAATAGTAGAGGCGGCATCTTCGATATGGACAAAGTTCCAAATGCCTTGACCATCGCCAATGATCGGAAACTGCTGTTTGAGGATTTGATCAGCGACATTTCCTCCTGGATGAAACCAGGTGCCAGGTCCATAAAAAAAACCAAACCGCAGCGCAACACCCTCGATTTTGCCTGACTCCAATGTCCGCCTTTCGATTTCCGCATAGGAGCGCGATCCGGAAGCGATTCCAGGAGTTGCATCGAAGGCAAAGGAGGCCTTTTCGTCGGCAGGGCCAGGTCCTGGCGCATACCAAAAAGCTGCGGATTGGGCGATAAAACGGCGAACACCGCTCTTTTCTGCTGCAGCGAGCAAATGCCCTCCTCCTTCAATGCGGAGCTTGGCATTCATTGCAGCGGACTCGCGCATCGCTTCGGGCGTATACTCTTTTGGCAAATGGGTCAGCATGTCGATCACGACATCCGGTTTGATTCTATCTACAGCGGAAAAGACAGCCTCCCGGTCCAAGACGTTGAGGATCAGAGGGGTTGCCCCTTTAGATTCAATGGACTTAAGCTTCGCTTCCGACTGTGTGATCGCATAGACATCGTGCTCAAGCGGTTTTAGGAGGTTGAGCAAAGGCTGTCCAATTGCTCCGGATGAACCGGCGATCAGGATTTTCATTAAAAAATTCCTTCAATAAGTTTTACCCATTTTTTCTTTTTCTAAGACGGTCACCTCTTCGTCGGTCAGAGCTGTTTCGATCAGTTCAATGGGCACCCCTTGTTCTTCGATCATTGCGACACGGAAACCTTCCAATGGACTGTAAGGTCCAAAGAGGACCTTGCATCCTTTGATTTCTGCATCAAGGTCGTCAACGACAAAGGCGACATGGGGAACTTGCGTCACAAGTTCAGGCAGTCCATGACCTTCGGGAAACCGGTGCCATTGGATGTGCCATTTATTGGCCTCAAATGGGGTCGAATAGAATTTGAATCCCCCAACCTCAACAAGGCTTTCATCTTCTCTCTTTTCTGTGGTAGGAACTCCATAGTGGTGGAATTTGCGCATATTATCTCCGGTTCGCAATATTTAAAAATTTTGTGTTCCAGTCTGTCGATTCGCCGAGGTAGTGGTCGATGATCTGGTAAAGAAGGGCATTGGTGAAAAAGCCCGATTCTGCATTTGTTAACAGGGCGATTCCAAGGGATAGGCTTGGCACATAGGCCAGGACCGGCGTGCATCCATCGGTCAGGCCCGGAGTATGGTAGATCTTGATCCCGCGGTAGTCGTGGATAAACCATCCATAGCCATACGTTAAAAATTGGCAGTCGGGAAAAAAGACAGAGCTAGTGAATAGCTCATCCTTAGCAAAAAACCCTTCCTTGGAAGCGATCGACTGGGAATTGAATGCCGGCGATCCGGCTAAAATTTCAGAAGAGACTGCTTTGAGCCAAACGGCCATGTCATTCGCACAGGAAAACATCCCGGCTGAAGGCGCGATCGAATCAAAATTTTCGATGGGGACTTCCGTCCACTTGCCGTTGATCCATTTGTGCCCTTTGATCCGATTGGATGTTTTCATGAAGGCGGAATAGCTGCAGAGCGTGTTGTTCATTTTATTGGGCTTCAAGATCTGCGTGGAGATATAGGTCTGCCAGTTCTTTTGAGGAGTGGACTCAAACACTTTTCCCGCTAGCAGGTAGTTGAAATTTTGGTAGCTCCACATCCCTCGAAAACCTTTTGGAAAAGGAATTTTAGGGAGCTGTTCGGCTAGCAGCTGATGCTCTGACAAATCAAAGTCGGTCAAGTAGTCCCTGTTGATCGAATCTCCGGCAAGACCAGAGCTCATGCTTAGAGCGTCATGGATCGTGGTGTGATCGGTTGCGTAGCTTAAGGAAAGGTTCAATCCGGGATAAAATTTTTTGATCGGATCGTCATAGGAACAGCGCCCTGATTTCACAAGCTTCTGAATGGCAGCGGCGGTAAAGGTCTTTGTCAGCGACGCGATCGGAAAAAGGGTGTTGCTGTCGATCGGATCGTCTTTGGATATCCGCTTGGTGCCGTAGCCTTTGCAAAGAAGGACCTGATCATTTTTAACGATGGCGACAGCACAGCCTGGAACTTTCCAAAACGAAAGGGTGTCGGAACAGGTTTTGTCCAGCGGGTCGATCGGAACTTCTTTTGCTGCCAAAGTCGTAAAGAAAAAGAATGCAAAGAGAAGATGCTTCAACATAGTTTTACGTTCCTTTTTTGATTACTATGGAACTCCATAGGAAAAAAAACGATCGTTTTTTTGTATTAGCCTTAAGTTGAGACCGTTGCATAATTGATAGATCGCCGCATGATCCAACGGTCTTAAGTTGTGTATGCGGACTGCATCTCCTCGTTCTTCTTGGGGCCGATCACCCGCCAATTGAGCTGGATGCCGTACCGGTCCCAAGGGACCGTTGCCATGTACGCATCTTCTTCGCATAAATGGGACTCGACGGAAGAAAGGACATGATTTCCAGAAACGGCGAGGTGGAACAAAAAGACCGGGTGGTCAGGCCCCAATCGCAAATGCTCTAGAGAGATCATGCATGAGCTCCGATCGATCGTCCATCGGAAGATGTTGCTGAAGT
>JAFEGF010000226.1 GCA_018240225.1 Verrucomicrobiota bacterium | reverse complement strand
CAACGTCAACACGTTGCGGCTATGGACGACAAAAGAATCGCCGCGCAACTTCCAATTGCAGCGCTACAATGCGGGCCTTCTCGACCAGGCTGCGGAAAATACGTCGCTTACCGACGTCCTCTATCCTAATGATAACAATGAAACGGGAAAGAGGATCCGTTTGAAGCAGGAGTTCTTGCTTGCATCCGCCTCCTTGCAGGATATCATCCGCCATCATTTGCATGTTCATTCTGATATGTCGAATTTTGCCGACAAGGCCAGGATCCATATCAATGATACCCATCCGGCGTTAGCCGTCTGCGAACTGTTGCGCATTTTGCTTCATGATCATGATTACGCATGGGGGGAAGCTTGGGATGTTGTCCGGGCTTGCTGTAATTTCACCAACCATACAGTTCTCAAAGAGTCTCTAGAGGAGTGGAATCAAAACCGCCTCCACTATCTGCTGCCATGCCAATATCAGATCTTGGAGAAGCTCAACCTCGAGTTTTGCAACGAGATCCGTCAAAAATATCCAGGCGACGAAGAGCGTGTGCGCCGGATGTCAATCATCGAAGGCGGGCAAGTGCATATGGCGAACTTGGCCATTTATGGGTCGCATAAGGTCAACGGAGTCGCAGAGCTGCACTCGGAGATTTTGAAGACAAATGTCTTTAAGGACTTTTACGAGATGTACCCCGATCGCTTTACCAATGTCACCAATGGAGTGACTCCTAGGCGCTGGCTATTGCACATCAATCCCCGCCTCGCCCATTTCATTTCAAAAAGGATTGGAAAAAGCTGGCTGGTGAATTTTCCCCATATCGAAGGGTTGGCCAAGTTTGCTTCCGATCCTGAGAGCCAAAATGAATTCCTCGAAATCAAAAAAGAGAACAAAAAGAACTTTATCAACTATTTAAAGGAGAAGAACCCTTTACGGGACTTCCGCGGAAAGGAGATAGGCCATTATCCCGTTTTGGATGAAACTGCCCTTTTCGATGTCCAGATCAAGAGGCTGCACGAATATAAACGGCAGTTGATGAACATCCTCCATACGATCATGCTCTATCAAGAATTGAAGGCGAACCCCAATGCGCGGGGGATCAAGAGAATGGTCCTCTTTGCAGGCAAAGCAGCTCCAGGCTATGAAGTGGCAAAAAACATCATCCATCTCATCTGCTGCGTTGCCCGAAAGATCAACCATGACCCGGACGTCTCGTCAAAGCTCAATGTCATCTTTGTGGAAAATTACAATGTTTCCCGCGCAGAGATCATCATACCTGCAGCAGACCTCTCAGAACAGATCTCAACAGCGGGAATGGAAGCTTCAGGGACTGGCAACATGAAGCTTGCCATGAACGGCGCTTTGACCATTGGCACAGAAGATGGCGCGAACATCGAGATCCACCGCGAGGTCACCGATGCCTGGTGGCCGTTTGGCTTTGGGAAGACTGCAACAGAAAATGTCCAAATGCGCAGCAGTTACAGCTCGTGGGATATCTACATGCATGACCAGCAGATCCACCACGCAGTGGACGCATTGCGCGACCATACTTTTGCCGAAACAGAAGCGGAGCACCAGGCTCACAACAGCCTCTATAGGATCCTTCTAGAAGCGCAGAATTCCAACATTCCCGACCGCTACTTTGTCTTGAGCGATTTGCGCAGTTATTATGAGACGCAAAAAAAGGTGGAGGAGCTTTACCTACAGCCTGCCAAATGGGCGGAGGTCGCCCTCCATAACATTGCGAGCATGGGCAAGTTCTCTACTGACGAATCGATCCACAACTATGCGAAAAAGATCTGGAGCATCGAGCCATGTCCAGTCCACAAGCCGGAGCTGGAGAAAGTGCGCGCTGAATACAGCGAGCACGACAAATGCCGCATCCTCTGATTTTCAGTTCTGCAAACGATTAAAAAAATTGAAATCCTGGGTATAGGAATTGTTCTCTTACGGCCAAGGACAGTTTGCTGGAAATAACACTTTGGCAAGGGCCATAAATAGCTTTGTAGCATTGTCGCTAGGAAACTGATCTGTTGGATTTTTGTTAATCAATACCACAAAAGTTGCGTCTTGAGAAATAAGGTAATTCATAGAGGCATTATAGCAAATTATATCTCCTTCATGCCCCAAAAACACATTGTTGTTATCTAATAAAAAATTTCCAAGCATTTCGATCCCTAATCCAAACCTTAGAAAAGGGCCTTGAAAAGGGCCTGGGTCGGCAGGAGGCGCTACTCTAATAAGACGCTGTTGTTGCATTGAAGGGGAAAGAAGAGACCCTAAACCTAATGCTTTAGCCCATGTTTTAAGATCTCGCAAATTAGAAACCAATCCACCAGCTCCAAGAACGCCTGAAGGATTTAAGACGGTAAAATCGAAAATTTCGGGTGGCGAAAAAAAATACCCTCTAGAAAATTCGCCGTATAAATATGGATTTCGAGGAAGGAAGGTGTTTTCTAAGCGCAAAGGCAAGATTACTCGCGCCTCTATTGCACGTCCTACAGGAATTCCCATCAATTGTTCAATGATCATTCCCTGTAAAATAAAATTGGTGTTATTATATTTTACCTGGGTGCCTGGAGGGAACAGAGGAGGATGTGATGTCGCAACTTGTACCAACTCATCTTGAGACCATTCTTTCCAAGGTGTTGTGATTATTATCTGATTAAAATCAGGGTCTTCGGTATAATTATATAGTCCGCTTGTGTGATTGCAAAGCATCCGAATGGTAATGTTATTGGCATTAGGAACGCCTAAATTAAAGCGCTCAATTGATTCATCTAAGCCAATTAACCCTTCCTCGACCAATTGTAATAGGACAGTTGTTGTAAAGGATTTTGTAACGCTTCCAATGCGTAACATGTCTGCATAAAGAAGAGGACGATTGGCAGGAATATTCGCAGTCCCTTTTGTTCTGACCCAGGTGTTCTGATCTCCTACCCATACACCCGCAATTATCCCGCCCACTTCTGCGCTTGCCGCTTCAAATATGGAGTCAAGCTGAGCAATTACAGCTGGAGAAAAATCTGCGCAAAGAGAAGACCAGAAATTTATTGCTGTGAAAATTAAACTATAGCAGAAGAGACGAAGTGAAAAAGCTGTCCTTAACACATGCTCACCAATTGAAATCAAAGGCTAATGTTACTCCCTCGAGACCTAAATCCGTATTTTGCGGATTTTCAGGATTTTGATCTCGGTATCTCCTTAGCTGATTTTGATTAAAGGTTTTAATGATTTCATAAGCAAAAGAGATATCAACGCTGGATCTTCGTTGGAATGTTTTATAGTGAATTCCTAATGCAGCTCCAAGATCATTTGTTACAGCCCAGAAATTCCTATGTTCTTTGAATAAATGTCTTGAAGACACTTGAATGAGTACATTTTCTCCACTCACTCTCTCTGGGACATGGAATTTTCCATAGAGAAGTGTTCCGGTTCCTTTAGCGAATAAGCCCCAATGACGATTCCAATCAAATTGTAGACCTAGATCAAGATGTAAACCAAGAGCATTATAATCGTTTTCAGCTTTAAGCC
>JAFEGF010000225.1 GCA_018240225.1 Verrucomicrobiota bacterium | reverse complement strand
GTCTGCGCCAGCCTTCCAGCAGCTCCTTTACCCAAAAGCCTTAATCACCGTCCAACGCATTACATAGCGTCTCAGCGTATTGCCCGCTCCAGCGCATCTGTAAATCGAAGCGCATGATCGAACACATGGGCTGCACCCCAATTCGGATCATCTGTCTCAGGCCTACCTGCGAGGTCCCAAATGTGATAATGGACTAAATCCTTCCGTTCTTGTTCTAAGGAATCATAGAGATCATAGGCAGCTCTGCGGACAGACCGGGCAAATAGCCCCATGTCGGCAAAGAGGTCGATGCTGCTTTCACTAGAACTTGATGCTGAGCTGGAACTTGTGCCTGAAGCAAAACTGCTTGATAATGCTTGTAGGAACGAGGGAGCTTCTTGTTCTACTGATGCAACAATTCTTTTCTGCATTTCCACAGAAAGATCTCTATAAGCTTGCTGGACTGCTTCGTCAGGTTGGTTAAATCCGATGGATCGAAACAGCATTGCCAATGGAGATTGGGGAGTATATTGTTTTGCTTCCTCTAAGTGCGCGCTATATGCTTGATTAAACTTAATTGCCAAAGCGCCTTTATCAGAAACCAGAATTAATGGGTTAATGGATACGCTAAGCCAGTTTAAAGCTTGAAGCTTTCCAACCAATTCCGGCAAGACGCTTAACTGATTGCCGTCAAGGAAAAGACTTCTGAGTAATTTGAGATTGCCAATCGTCTCTGGAAGCGAGATTAAACAGTTCTCGCAAAGGTCAAGGATTCTTAGATCTGTTAGATTGCCAATCGTCTCTGGAAGTTCTCTTAATTGGTTGATGCTAAGGGAAAGATTTCTAAGAGTTCTTAAATTGCCAATCGTCTCTGGAATTTCTCTTAATTGGTTGTAGCTAAGATCAAGGATTCTTAGATCTGTCAGATTGCCGATCGTCTTTGGAAGATAGCTTAACTCGTTGTGGGAAAGATTAAGGATTTGAAGTCCTGTAAAAAACCCGATTTCACAAGGAAGCGTTTTTAGATTTAGATCTCTTAAATCCAGTTCTCTAATCTCTAGGATCCTAGCCGCATTTGCAGCATCAGTCAACCACGCACGGATTGCTGTACTGCCTACAGGTGCGGCCATTTGCGCAAAAGCTCCCTGCTGGGTTAATGTTCCAAGCAATCTTTGGTCCCAGATCATTTCCAATGCTTTGTTTTCAACCGCTTGGAGACGCGTTTGAAGCGCTGTTAAATGCACCTGAGACACTTTAAGCACTTCACCTGGTGAACAGGTTGTGTCGAAATTAGGTCTTATTTTTTCCGCAAACCGTTTAAAGAGCTCATCCACATTGCCAATAAGAGTGCCTTTTTCATGAAAAACTTGCAGCTCGACTCCATCCATGATTTCAGACAAGTGTAAAGGCCCTAATGGAGCTTCTGCTTTGAGACGATTCCATTCAAAAAGCCTATAAGTCGAGTCTTCTAAACAAACATCGCCTGTTTGAGCAGCCTGAGCTGCTAAGGTTGCCAACCGCAGCCCGGTAGGGAACGTAAATGTTTGATTGGAATTACTGATTGATTGTGGAAACGCCGTCATAAAACTCCCTTTAAATTATTCTATTACTAAGTTCTTGTTGCCCGCTCCAGCGCATCGGTAAATCGAAGCGCATGATCGAACACACGGGATGCACCCCAATTCGTATCATCTGTCTCAGGCCTTCCGGCGAGGTCCCAAATATGGCGATGAACTAAATCCTTTTGCTCTTGTCCTAAGGAATCGTAGAGATCATACGCAGCCCTGCGGACAGACCGGGCAAACAGCTCCATGTCGGTAAAGAGGTCGATACTGCTTTCGCTAGAACTTGATGCAGAACTCGAGATTGAAGAAGAGCTGCTTGGTGCAGTTACATGATCTGGTGCTATATTCTGCTCTACCAAGACAGAAATTCTTTCCTGCATTTCCACAGAGAGTCCTCTATAAGCCTGCACGATTAATTCAACGGGCTGGTTAAAACCGATGGTTCGGAACAGAATTGCCAAGGGAGATTGAGGAGTGTATTTTTTTAATTCTTCCAAGCGAGCGGCGCATTTTCGGTAATCAGAAATTGCAGCAGCTTCTTTATCAGAAAATAACATCAATGGATTACCATATAATGAAAAAGGTCTTAAAGCTTTAAGGCCACGAATCGATTCTGGTAAGAAATTTAACTGGTTGCTAGAAAGGTAAAGCTCTCTTAAACCTTTAAGGTCTTTAATCGATTCTGGCAAAAAACTTAGCTGATTGTTGTGAAGAAAAAGCACCCTTAAAGCCTGAAGGTCTCCGATCGATTCCGGCAAAAATCTTAGCCGGTTTTCCGAAAGGGCCAGTTCTTTTAAAGCTCGAAGTTTTCCAACCGATTCCGACACGAAATTTAGTTGGTTGCTAGAAAGGTAAAGCTCTTCTAAAGATTGAAGGTTTCCAATTGATTCTGGTAAGAATCTTAGCTGGTTGTTGTGAAGAGACAGCAACTTCAAATTTTGAAGGTCTCCAATCGATTCTGGCAATAATTTTAGCTCGTTGTTGGAAAGGATAAGCTCTTGGAGCCCAACAAAGAGTTTGATTTCAGATGGAACTGCTTTTAAGTGTAAAGAACCTAAATTCAGTTTCCTAATCCCTTGAATCCTTCCTGCATTTGCTGGATCCTCTAGCCAAGTACGGATCTGTGCAACTCCAACTGGCAGTTCTCTGTCTATAAAAGCTCCCTGCCTTATAAATAACTGAAGCAGCCTTTGATCCCAGATCGTTTCCAATGCTTCATTTTCGTAAGAGACCTTAAGCGCGGCTTGCAACTTGATCAGTTGAAGCTCGGTAACAGGACGAGTTTCTAGTGGAATTTGAGCTTGTTCGAAGTGAGGGGCTAGTTCTTTTGCAAACTGTCGAAAGAGTTGATCGACATTATCAAAAAGCGGTCTATCCATTGAAACCATCTGTTCCACCTTTTTCATCATTATGAAGATGTCAAGCGGTCCAAGGGTCGCCAAGTCACTAAAAACTGCTATTCCTTTGAGTTGCTCCCATCTATTTAAGTTTTGATCTGGATAACCAATATCGGATTGGATCAACAAAGAATCCAATAAGGAGATTTTTTCGAATGCCTCGGAATCCTTCTGAGAATATTCAGTTGTTCTATCCGCATTGCTTATTGATCCAATCGCTGTCATAAAATTCCTTTTAAATTATTATTTATTAAATTTTTGTTGCCCACTCAAGTGCATCTGCGCGAACTGTAGCGCATGATCGAAAACATATTTTCCGCAAACAAACACGCTCATTTTAATTAAAAAATTATCTAATAAAATTGTAAACAAAATTAATATAAAAGTAAACTAAAATATTTTATTATTTTAATTTTAGAAAAATAAGCAAATCGCTTATTTTTAACACGAGAATTAATAAATTTAATTTGAAAAAGAGAAAGCCCGCTGATTGAACGCGAGCTTTGTAAATTAATTATTTTAAATTTAGACGGCGAAAAGTGAACGGCATTTTAGCCTGCTTTTAACAGGATCGGCGTGCTCATCCTCTCCGCAAGTTTGTCAT
>JAFEGF010000224.1 GCA_018240225.1 Verrucomicrobiota bacterium | reverse complement strand
ATCGGAAGGCAGCTCCCTGCCTTTCCATCGCGTTGCAAGATCAGGGGTCGGATAATAAAAGGAAGGATGGAGCTCGAATGGAGTAGAAGGAGAAGGCAATCCTGAAAGGGCTGAATAAATGTGGCGATCAAATGCTAGCAAAGCATCTTGCACCGTCTGCAAGCTTTTTTCACCGCTTGCATTTTTTAAAGGAGCATAAGAAAGTCCGCGCGGATAGAGCAGCACTTCAACACGCTGCGCAAAGGCAAGCAGATCGAAAATAAATGTCTCAAACTTCCAGACTTTGACAAGCTCAATGCAACTGCCCTGGGCTGTCGCAAGCAAGACTGGCGCTTGTTTGCGAGCTAAATGCAGAAGCATGGTGCATTCACGATCCGTTGCGATCTTCCGGATAAAGTCGATATGGAATGAAAATTGGCTGGTGTTGGCAATCGAAAACCGGGGAGAGCCATCTGTTCCGACCGCTAATAGGTCGGCATCGCTCAGCTCAGAATACTCGACGACGCAGGTTTTGCCATTGCTGGTAACGACAACTCCCATCTTTTCATTTTCGCTAAGGCGAGGAACTGCTTTAACGACCGCATCAGCATGCATCCGGCAGTGGTAGCCGATCAGTTCTGCGTCAAACGGATCGGCCAATGGATTATCGACTAAGATGACATTGACATATTCGACGCCGTCAGAGCGCCATTGATCATAAAGTCCGGTCTGGTACAGCAGATGCAGAGCATTTCCATTCCCGTCAGGCCCTTCTGCAATTTTACCGGTCCTTTCCAAAAGCCAATTCCCCCGGTCGTCGCAAAAAGGCAAGACCGATTGCTCAAAAAAATGCAGATGGGAACTGGGGAGATTGAAATGGCCATGCGATGCGAAAAACTCTTTTGTTGCATTGTGATTGAGAGGAGATGTCATGACCGCTAAATGCAAAGGCCTTCCTGCGCGCAAGGATGCGCTGCGGCACCGCTCTGAAAACAACTGAAACAGGCTTTTGCCTTTGATCGGAGAGACTGCAACAGCTCCTTTGGGGCCGTCAACGCCGAGGCGAGATCCTTGTCCGCCAGCTAAGATCAAGCAAGCCACTTTTCCTTGGCGGACTAATTCTTCTCCTAGGACCCGATCGGCGTACGATCCTGCATGCGCGTAATTCTGGATCGGCTCAAAAGGATACTGCCTTTTTGGTTTCGAAAACAAGAGGTCGTGCTGCCGCTGAAGAAGTGCCCTGTCATATTTTTGAACTTGCTGTCCGAATTGTTTTTTTTGCTCCGGCGTCAGGCAATCGAAACCTGTCAAGAGGTGCTTTTGCTTCAGTTGGCTCAAGTGGGAAAGGATTGCATTTTCATTCATAGCGGATATCACCCGTAGAGCGTCTGGAAAACATGGCCTACTGAAAGGGCGCGCAGATCTCTTTTCTTGGGCGATAGCAAGGGGATATGGGTCAGTTTGGGATTGGGCGAAGGGACATTTTGTTTGAGGACGCCGTGGCGCGGATCAGCCCACAGCGAGACGATTCGGACTGGGAAATCGCAATCGAGGTAATAGCTCATTGCAAGCGGCCCCGAGTCGGGAAGGACGAGATAATTACATCGGTTCTTGATCAAAGAGAGGACATCATAAAGGCTTGTCTTTCCGCGCAGATCGATCACACCGGAAATTTCGATCGGAGGGTTGGGACTAAATCCAAAAAGGAGGATCTGTCCATTTTTTTCACGCGTGACTTTTTCAAAGAGCTCTTTCCAATAATCAAGCGGCCAGTTCCGATCAAATGAAGAGTAGAATGTCTCTGTCTGCACATGCACGCCGACGCAATGTTTGTTTGGATCGATGTCAAAACGCTCGCAAAGAGCATCCCATTTAGAATGCCACTTCAGCTTTGGGATAAGCGCGCCTCGCTGCCGGATGAGCCAGTTCGTCGGATCAGGCTTTTCGAAAATCACATCGAAATCGGAACGTTTCAAGCCCTGTTTTGCTAAAGAGTCGTCGAGATCCAAAGGCACATGTCTTTTCCAGTCAAGATCGGCAAAAACCTGAAGATCATCCAGAAGTTCAAATCCTTCTTTAAGATCGGGACGTGTCAGGTAGGTGATCTGTGCATCGGGAAGAAATTCCCGGATCCGATAGTTCAGTCCATAAAGGCCTAACGCGATATCGCCCATGCCTCGGTTCCAACAGATCAAAAACCGTTTTTTGCCTTCCTTTTGCGCAACTTTTAGGATCTGATCCAGTGGATTGGTCCCATATTTGCGCCACAAGTGCTTAATCATGGTTAGAGCGCCGTGATGTGAAGTTTTGAGCGTTTGCCACTGAGCATTTTTTGAATGGCGAGGAAGACTTCGTCCGCTTCGATCCTCTTCATGCATCGGAAATCGATGGGGCAGGTGCGCTGGTAGCAAGGAGAGCATTCCACGTGCTTATGGATCACAGTTCCTGAGCGGTAGGGCCCTGTGACAATGTCACTAGTCGATCCAAATAAGGCGACAATCGGGGTTCCAACAGCATCGGCGACATGCATCGGCCCGGAGTCGTTGGTCAGCAGGACATCGCATAAACTAATGATGCTTGCAAGCTCTCGCAGCGTTGTGGATCCAGCCAGGTTGATCACTCTGGAAGAAAGGCCTTCGCAGATCTCTCCCACCAAAGAGGCGGTTGCCTGATCTCCGAAAAAAACGAGATAGAGGTCTTGGTCCTGCAGTAAACGCTCGGCAACTTCTCGGAACCTCTCGGGAAGCCAGCATTTTGCAGAACCGTATGTTGCGCCAGGATTGATTCCGACGATAGTCACTCCTTCCGGAACTCCTCTCTGTTTAAGAAGCGTCGATGCATCCGCGATCTCTTTGGGCGTCAAATGCAGGCGTGGAACAGTATCCGATACAGGTACCCCTAGAGGCTCAAGGAGCATCTTATAGGTCACGACCAGATGCTGGTTTTGAATGTTGTCGGGAAGCGGCATGCTGCTGTTGAGGAGCAATTTTCGGCCATTGCACTCATAGCCTAGGCGGTTGGCAACCTTTCCCTGCCAAAACCACCAAGCGGAAGAAAACGAATGGGTCAATAGGATGCCTAAGTCGTACTGCCCCTTCCGGAGTTTTTCAATGATGTTCTTTTTTTCGCTGCGCCGGCCAAAACCTGTCGCCTTGCTAAAGCAGAACAGTTCATCGATCTCAGGGTCTTGGCGGAGAAGTTCGCAGATAGGTGAACGGCACATCGCAGTGATGCGGGCTTTCGGATAAGCTTTTCTAAGGTCGGTCAGGATTGGGGTAGCCATCACCAGATCGCCAATCCAGTTTGGCATGCGGACAATGATATTTTGAGGTTCTAATCTTTCAAGGGTTTGCATCAAGCTCGCTTAGGGTTACGATCCAAACATCTGTTACTAACCTCTCGACCTTGCCGTTTCAGATTGGAAGCACCTTAAATATCCAAGACGAGCCAGTCCAAATTGAAAACAAAATCGAGCTTAACAGTACTTTGAGGTTACTGTAATGTCAACATTAAAGAGGCAATTGCAAAACTCATTTGCCCTGCAAAATCGCCCTTTTGAGGCCATTTCC
>JAFEGF010000223.1 GCA_018240225.1 Verrucomicrobiota bacterium | reverse complement strand
GCGGACTCATAATCCGCTGGTCCCAGGTTCAAGTCCTGGTTGCCCCACTTTTTTAATACCTTTGATGATGGAATCTTTTTTTGGACAGGGTTACTTCATCGGCCGAAAGCTATAGGAAGCTCGACGGAGTAAAGCTCTAAACACGGCTGAGCGTTCTTGTGCTGAGGTGATAAAACCGTGCGTCGTTTCTGTCTTTTCGCATGAGATCCATTTTTTCATTTCATTGACCGTGTGCGGAGGACACCACGTATCTTGGTCGCAGTAGATCATATGCAGTTTCTCGCGCACTTGTTCTGGGATTTGCAGAGTTCCTTGATAGAGGCCTATAACTTTATGTTCATGGTAGGCCAAGGCTAAACTCGTGCATAACTCTTCATCGGTCACATATCTTAAGTCTTTAGAGAATCTCTCCAAAATACCGCGGCAGCTTAATAAAAAATCCTCGATGAACGGCACCCGGTAAAGGTGCTGCACAGATCTCAAAATAGCCCTCCCCTTTAAACTTGGCCTCAGCAAGAAAGGGTATAGAAAAAAACAGTTTTCAATGATTTCATTGTGTTCTTTAAGCAGCTGAAGGGCCATCCATGCCCCGAGCGAATGACCGATAACAACAACTTTTTTTTTAACAGCTTTATGGAAAGCTAAAAGCTGTTGCCCGTGAATGATTGCTGTATCGCTCAAATATTTAGACGAATCGTCACTAATAGAAAGCTGCGGGTAAGGCGATATGCATACTGAACACTCTCTGTGCTCACGCTGGATTTCTTCAGCCCATAATTCATAAAAATAGAGCGCTGGAGGATTGCCTGGGATGATGAATAAGTGCATAGCGGTCTTCTCTTGTTCGATCAGGCTTTTTTCCGGCACTTCCTTATGTAGCCAAATTTATAGACAAGCCCAAAACCGACGGAGTTGTTATTAAAATTGCTGCCTCCCTGATGGAATTTGTATTCCACAGTCATCTCTGTATTGCGGAAGATCGGATAGGCTAGCCCAGCCATTACTTGCCAAGAAAAATGGTTCCACTTTTGATGAAAATCAACCCGAGAATTCGAGGCATGTGCTTTTTGGAAATCATAGCCCATGCCGCCTCCGATGAAAGGTTGGATCTTCCAAAATTTGGCTCCCCACGAACATAGAGGCAAATCCCATAATATGTTGCCCATATACGAGGAATTTTGGAAATGCCCATTGGTGGAATAGCCTTGTGTAATGAAGTGGATCTTACTTATCGCATTTCTTCTAAAAGCATATTCGAATTCAAAACGCAGGCCGTAATAGCGCCAACGATAACCTAACGAACCGGTAAAAACATACCCTCCGCGGTACGTCGTTTTGTTCCCGTCGATTTTCGTATTTTGCAAGAAATTAGCGCCGCCAAAAATCTTAGCATAGAAGTTCATCTCTTTAAGACAGCATTTGTCTTCTACGCTTTGTCCTTGAGGATCTATAACGGGCTTGTCTTCTTTGACTGTCGTATTTTGCATGAAAAAAGGACTTCCCCAGATCTGTGCATAGGAATTCATCCCATCAATTCCGCAACTGTCTTTAGCCCACCACTCTTGACCTTGCGCATCCGCTGCCTTGAAAAACAAGAGCGACACTAAAAGTAACTGAATATTTTTTTTCATTTTGCCGATCTCATTTTGATTATTCTTTTTTCAAGACCTCTTTCAGGATTTCGCTGCTGCGCAACCCGATCATCATAGCTGATGCTGCCGTATTGATATCGGGAATTACCGGACAGATCGAAGTATCCGCTACATAAACGTTCTTTGTCCCATAGACACGGGTATTGCCATCGACCACACCGCCAGCGTTCAGAGGAGCCATTTTACAGTGGGATACAAAGTGGTGCACATCCAGTGAAAGATTGCTGTTATTTTTTATGTACTGCACAACCGCATCATCGCTATACCCTTGAGCAATGACTCCGACGATCGGATCTGTTGGAAAAGGGATACAGCCATAGGGAAATAGTGCATTTATCAGGTCTTTAATATAGACCTGGACAGCATCCTTCATGTTGTTCAGATCGATAGGGTTTTGGTAAAAACCGTCATCCGCTGCGGCTATCTGAAATGGGTTGTCGCTTTGGATCATGACACTGCCCTCGCTCACTGGAGTCAAAAGATCAAAGCCAACGAGTAATAGGGGCACTGCCCCCGGTATGTATTCCATCAGCATCTGCAACATGCGCGGGTCGCTTGCATTGCCTCCCTTGACTGGCAAGTAGACGCTATTGATCGTAAATGCATACGGCGCTCCAAGAGGTACGCCACTTGCTGCGGGAGCTAGCATCGTAATGAAGATGAGCGGATGGTTTTGAAGGTGTTTTCCTACGTTCTCATTGATGAAAACGGGCTTAATCCCCGCATTCTTTAACACCTCCGACGGACCTATGCCCGAAAGCTGGAGCAACTTGCTGCTGTTGATGCCGCCAGCCAAAACAACGGCTTTTTTAGCTCGCGCTTCCAAGAGTTGACCGTCCTGCATATATTGCACTTTTTTGGCACGCCCATGTTTGTCGAATATGATTTTCACAGCTACCGCATCAAAGAGCATAAACAGTTTGTGTCCATTCACCCCTTGACCTTCCGGCGTCATCACCGAGCTATTTAAGTAGGCTGTGGCGCTGCTGGCTCTTTTGGTGCCTGTAGGATCAATAAACCATTGAGCTTGCGGGGCTATGCAATTCTGCACACTGGGATCATTATAGTCGTCCGCAAGGGGAATTCCAGGAAACGCTGTCTGGCATGCGGGCACCAGCACCGTTGATGTTAGCAAAGATACAGTCGGCGTCTGCAGCACACTGAGAGGACCGTTGGTCCCTCGAGCCCCTGGCGTGATTGTCGTGCCTTGATAGTTCTCAAGAGACTTAAACGTTGTCAGAATATTGTTCAGGCTCCAATTGCTGCTGCCAGAAATTTCTTCCCAGTGGGAGTACATGTCGTTCGATCCTCTGCCATAGTATAGTCCGTTGATCGATGCGCCGCCGCCTAACACCATTCCTGTTGTCCAATCGCTTGTCCGCCCATTGAGCCCTGGCATTGGGACGCTTTGATTCCATCCTGGCCAAAAATACTTGTACTTTCCTGTCCCTGCCAATAGCAATGCTGGGAGGCCCACTGCCTCGATTTCTGGATCCGTTGTTAAATTTTTCCCTCCCTCTATTCCTAGTACTGAATACTGGCCTTTCGCTGATAGCTCGCTCATCAATATGCAACCCGCCGCACCCCCGCCGATGACGATGATATCCGCCTCGAGTTCGTTTCCCGACATTTTGCATCGGTAAGGGGAAGAATGACCGGCAAAAAGGTTGGCTGTGACGGTCACTAATGCGAGCGTAATAAATTTGATGTTCATGGTTGATTTCTCCGCAATCACAAATCTCTTATTTAATCTCATCGGAATAGCAATAAACTCCAACTTCTTCAGCAGACCATTGTTTTGAATGCGCTTTTGCCCGGGCCGCTCAGAGACTGTCCACAAACCAAGCTATTTAGTTTTTTGAGATTCTTTTTGATGAGATTTCATAAGACCTTAGTCGTTCGGA
>JAFEGF010000222.1 GCA_018240225.1 Verrucomicrobiota bacterium | reverse complement strand
ATAGCGATAATCTCGCGAATGCTAATGTGATTTTTGCTAAATAATAGATAGGATGGCTCTCTGCGGGGGGTGAATTTCCCCCAAAACATGTTGAGGCCATCGAGATGGGCAATTTTTCTTGCGATTTTAAAACCTAAGCGTGCAACCCATGTAGAAAAGCTCCCCAATCCCACAATTTCACCAAGCTCTTTCAGCGAGGCCATGCCTACGGTGACATAGTGGCAACCTTCATTTCTCAACGCTTCTAAGGCTGAGACGATCAGCAGTTCAGAGGTCCCGTTGGGCGCTTCTTTGGTCAGCATGAGGTGGTTGAGCAGCCAACCTTGATGCGTCTGCAATTGATTCAACGTGATCACTCCGACTATTTGATCCCCTTTTTTTGCATAGAACCAGCGTTTGCCGGCAACATCATCAAATAGGTAGATGTTGGAAATGTGAAACTGCGGGCCGCTGCGCCCTTGCAGCCATAACTCTCCGACGCGCATAAAGGCTTGTTGCAAATGAGGGTCATCGTTTAAAAATTCATGGAATGTCACCCCTTCCCGAATCGACTGCTTAATTTTTCGGCGCACCAGGCTTCCGTATGTACCCGATTCTTTCTCAGGGGCGCGGAAAGGGTCTAAAATCAGTTCCTCTCCAAATTCGATCTTTGTCTCGCACAGATGTTCTGACGCCCACTGGGCAAACGATTTAGACGCTGATACGTAAATGACCTTATAACCCTGCTCTTTGGCAAACTGGTCGAATGCTGCGGCCAGAGGGCCTTTATCTTTGCCTTCACAGGTAGGATCTCCAAAGACGATGAGGACTTTTGCCTCCATGCGGTACGCGATGAACCCGCAGATGTCAGAAGTCTTAAAAATCTCCATGCAGGGATCTAGAATGGCATCTGTCGTAGCTCCTGCAAAGCGCCGGACTTGTTCGACAACCTGTAATCTGTCCAGGGTCGGTAGATCATTGCTTGGTGATGTTAGATGGTCTTCCTCTTTCGCAGAGGGAGTGCTTCCGACTGCAAGGGGATTTAGCGATAGCGAACAATTTTCTGAATCAAAGCTTTTCATCTCGACTACCGTTTTTTTATATTATTTGATGTTTATATAAGGCTATTTTTTAATTTTTTTATGAATGCGTCGAACCTTATTTGTTTGTTTCTAGCATCGTTTAATTTCACCCATAAATTAATTTCGTAATTTATGGAAGCAATTTTTTTTTAATAAAAAGAAAGTAGAGGTGGGAAGTAAGATGTTTGCAAAGGATATGATGACCGCAATGACATGAATGTCATAAATGATGATGAAAAACTTATCATTCCTATCATTACACTCGAAAATTGATAATTATGCTGAAATAATTTTGTATAATTAGTAATTTGAAGATAAGGGGCAAAGGTGTCCAAAGTTATCGGCTTTTTCGAGTGATATAGTAGGAGTTTTTGTATGAAGATTGTAGTTATTGGCGGCAGTGGGCTCATTGGGAAAAAACTCGTGAAGAACCTTCGTGAGCGTGGACATGAGGTGGTGGCGGCCTCACCCTCTTCGGGCGTCAACACCATTACTGGCAAGGGACTGGCTGAAGCGCTTGCAGGAGCTCAGATTGTTGTCGACGTAGCGAACTCCCCGTCATTCGAAGACAAGGAGGCTATGGAGTTCTTTAAAACGTCAGGGCATAACCTCCTTGCCGCGGAAGCAGCCGCTGGTGTGAAGCATCATGTGGCCCTGTCAGTCGTCGGTACTGATCGGCTTCTTGCAAGCGGTTACTTCCGAGCGAAGATGGCCCAAGAAAATCTGATCAAAGCATCCAAGATTCCCTATACGATCCTCCGCGCAACGCAGTTCTTCGAATTTGTCAGCGCCATTGCCCAATCGGCAACCGAGGGACAGATGGTTCGGTTATCACCGGCTCTTTTGCAGCCAGTCGCATCGGATGATGTAGCTGCTGTACTGGCCGACATCGCTGTCGAAAAACCGTTGAGCTCCACGATTGAGTTAGCAGGTCCCGAACCGATAGGTCTCGACGAGCTCGTGCGACTATTTTTTAAAGCAACCGGAGATGGACGAAAGGTGATGACAGACGTCCATGCCCGTTACTACGGTTTAGAGTTGAACGATCAAAGCCTTACTCCCGGCAACAATCCGCGCATCGGCCCGACTCGTTTCAAAGACTGGCTCAAACGTTCTTTGCCTCCGACGCAAATCGTTGCCTAAGCTTAAGGCTCTTTATGAATTGACCCCTTTTTTGATGCGCTCGCTGATATCCTTGTCGATTTTGCACCAATACTCAAATGCCCGCATTCCCCTGTTTGCCAGAAATAATGTTTTTCTCAATGCTCGATACGGATTGTAAGTTTATTAAATGCTCAAAGTATTCCCAGCAAGAGGCTATTTCACCTGAAGCTAAAGATCTCGCGCTTACGCTGATCCTCGGACGCTTTTAAGATTGGGATGCGGAATTAACAAGTGATAAAAGATAAGTTGAACTTTTTTCGTTGCCGATATAAAAAGTGATGGATCCAGTCAACGCTTATCGGAGATTTTGCCATGGAAAAAAAGCCGCCAAAACCAACGACAAATGATGCCGGAATTCCTGTTTCCAGCGATGAATACTCCTTAACGGTCGGACCGAATGGCCCTATCCTGCTGCAAGATCACTACCTCATCGAACAGATGGCCAACTTTAACCGCGAGAAAATTCCCGAGCGGCAGCCTCATGCAAAGGGCGCCGGCGCGTTCGGCAATTTTGAAGTGACAAAGGATGTTAGCGCCTACACGAAGGCAGCCGTTTTTCAACCGGGCGTAAAAACAGAGACTTTGATCCGCTTCTCGACTGTTGCCGGAGAACAGGGCAGTCCCGATACTTGGCGCGATCCTCGTGGTTTCGCTTTGAAATTCTACACCAGCGAAGGTGTTTACGATATGGTCGGAAACAATACGCCGGTGTTTTTTGTCCGCGATCCGATGAAGTTCCAACATTTCATCCGGTCGCAGAAAAGACGGGCGGACAGCGGCCTTCGCGACCATGATATGCAGTGGGACTTTTGGACCTTATCTCCTGAATCGGCCCACCAAGTGGCCATCTTGATGGGAGACAGGGGGATTCCAAAAACGTGGAGGCATATGAACGGCTATTCCAGCCATACCTACATGTGGGTGAATGCGCAGGGAAAGCGGTTCTTTGTGAAATACCACTTCAAGACCGACCAAGGAAATGACTTTCTTACCCAGGAAGAGGCTGACCGTTTGGCAGGTGCTGATACCGACTACCATCGCAGAGACTTATTTGATGCGATTAAAAACGGCAACTATCCTAGCTGGACCCTCAAAGTGCAGATCATGCCTTTTGAGGAAGCTGCCACCTATCGGCTTAATCCATTCGATCTGACCAAAGTCTGGCCCCATCAGGATTACCCGTTGCATGAGGTCGGACGCTTGACGCTTAACCGCAACCCCACCGATTTCCATACGGAGATCGAGCAAGCTGCTTTTGAGCCGAACAACATGGTTCCGGGAATAGGTCCCAGCCCTGACAAAATGCTTCTAGCCCGCTTGTTCTCTTATGCTGACGCCCA
>JAFEGF010000221.1 GCA_018240225.1 Verrucomicrobiota bacterium | reverse complement strand
GAACTTAAGAGATTAAAGTGCTGGAAGATCATCCCGATCTTATGGCGGAAGGCCCGCAGCTGCCCTTTGCCCATTGCAGCAAGGTCTTCCCCCGAAAACAGGATCCGTCCTGCTGTGGGAGGAACAAGGCTGGAAAGGCAGCGGATCAGAGTCGACTTCCCGGCCCCGCTTAAGCCGATGATCCCATAAATATCCCCTTTTTCGATTTGCAGGCTGACCTGCTGCAGGGCGTAGATTGTCCGCTGGTCTTGGATGTAAGATTTTGAAAGAGCGTCTATTTCGATAAAAGCAGGCATGGCAGACCGTTGTGAATTTCTCTAGAGGCAGTTTTGCAATTGCCTCTCTATGGAAATTACAGGGTCAGCGCATTATTCTCAAGGAACTGATCAAGTTAAGGGAGGCGTAAAAATTTATTTTTACATCTCCCTTCTTTGACCTATTCCTGTAGGTGAGCAGGCAGCTCTGTTGCTCGAAAAAAGAACTCCACTTCATCGGAAGAATCATCCCCCTCAAAGGAGGAAAGATCTTCATCTTCTGTAAGATAATGCGGCGATGGAGCTGGCGAGGAGACCAGAACTCCTTGCACATAAGTTTTTAAGTGATTTCTCACAATCTCCTGCCCTTCCAGATCATTGACAAAATGTAAGAGGTCGCTCAGGATCTCATAGCGCTTCCACTGCAGCAGCCGGCCTTCTACGATCCTTGCGCGTCCAATAACTGCTCCAACGATCGAATAGACCTCATCCTTTGTCAATGGAGATGCATCGTTAAGAAGTCGGAAATACAGTCGCAGCGCAACGTTTTCGACAACAGCGCGGTCGATGTCTTGTTTGCATGCTCCGCTGACGCGGCTTGCTACCATGTCTTGGTGCAGCTTGTCTTCAAAGACCTGTTCGAGTTCTTCCTTGCCGCAGACCTCATTAAGAGAGGAAACTACTGCTCCGACTGAGACAACGGCATGGGTTCCCAGCTGCATCATCCTTCCTAAGCGCTGTTTCCCTGTTTCCCCTAATGCCATCAGGTTTGACCAATGGGAATCTTGATGCGCGATTTGGTCTCGGATCCCTTTTTCTTGAAGATCGATATAGATTTTTTCGGAGGTTTTGATCGCATCTTTAAAATGAAGCGATGACATGACCTTTTTACCGACGTAGTAGCCGTTATCGTTCCTGTGGTCTCCTTCAATGTGCCTTGTTTTATCATCAGCGATCTCATCGATCGATCTGGCTGCGTCGCGGATCCCAAGCTCCGACATGGTATATTTTGCATAAAGGAGCATGAAAGCTTGAGGAGTGAACGGACTTGGAATAAACCTTTTAGGCATGTCCATGGCTTCTGTGTCAAAGCTCGTCGATAGAAGCCGCATCGAGTCGGGGTGTTCTTGCTCATAGCGGAGCATTTCAAAAATGCGCATTGCTTCTGGCTCATGGTGCATGTTCTGGAAGTTCTGTCGTAGTTCGTGTACTGAAATACCTTGTTTGTCCATCCAAATCAAAACGCCATCGTTGTAGAGAAGGTCTCCAGTAGGACCTGGCCCATAGTAGAAGTGCATTTCTTTCTCTTCACCGTCGATGTTGAGTTGAAAATCGTACCCGGAAAAATTAGGATTGCCTTGATGGCCGTTGAACTCTAAGGGAAACCAGCTGGATTCGGTGCAATGGAGCGCTTCAAAAGGATGGGCAATCCCCCAAAGGATCGTCGATCCGATACCATTTCTTTGGAATGCCAGGCAATCGCCGGCTTGACGATCTAAAAGGGTGGCAAGTTCACCCCAAGAAAATTCTTCTTTGGGCAGTTTTCCTAAGACTTTATGGCCGTAGTTCAGCAATGCTCTCCTGCCATCGGTGCACAGGTCTCTTACCGCTAGGACTTGTAAGATTTCAATTGCTGGATTTTGAGTATGGGTTTTTAGTTGCTGATAGACAGATGAGGACATTGCCTCATGAATCATCGAACGGATCGCATCGGGATCTTTTCCTGCAAAAACCGCCTCTTTAATGTCAAAAACCTGATCGATGAATGCATTGACTTGGGTCTGAGTTTCCCGGCGCTGCAGCAGATAGGCCCTTCGGTCATCCGTCAAGGACCTTGGAGGAAGCAACTGTCCGTAGCAGATGCTCCTTAAATGATCTTTATTCCACGCAGTAAAGGGCTTTTCACTTCGGATCTTCGTCCCCTCTAAGCTTTCATCTCCTTCTAAGCTAACTGAAAATCCCTGTTTCAAGGAGTCGAGCTGCGCAGATCGGATTTCATCAATGAGCTCTTTGTTGTAACAGTATGAGATCATTTTGGGGATTCCCATGGGGATCATGGCTGGGATGTAGAACAGTGCCGCAGCTCCTTTGAGCATGTAAAGGGCTGCTTTTTTTGATAGATAGTCGATCCCTTCCGTTCTTGGAAGGGTGGAGGATGCGGAAAGGTCGAGAGATCTCGTCCCAGAGGATGAGTCTAACAGAGGTGCGTAGGAAGATGATGCCATTTTATTTCTATTAAATTAATTATAAGCTATTAGTATTATATATTATTTTGAATAAAAATTCAACAAATAATTGATTGTTATGTGCTGCTGATTTTATTTAATTACCTGATTTTTGTTTATTATTTCTCAAGTTGTTTATTGTTAATTATTTAAGATTCTATATCGCAGTGATGCGATTTTTAATTTTATTATTTTTTTAAAGAGACTAAGATGCGAAGAAATGAGGTAGTAAAACTATGCAGTTGGCGGTTAGAGACAAAAAAGCATTTACGATTGTTGGCATCGACATGAGGACAACGAACCAAAATGGAGATGCGATGAGCAGAATACCAGCTTTTTGGCAGAAGTTTTACCATGATAACATCATCAAAAAGATCCCTTCTGTTGTACGTCCTGAAAGTGTCTATGCAGTCTATTCCGACTACGATGAACAAGGGTACTATTCGATGTTGCTCGGCGTTGAAGCTGAAGTGAGCCATCCGTTGCCTCCAGGGTTTGTTTCGATCACAGTCCCCGCAAGCAAATATGCTGTAATGACAGCAAAAGGACCTCTCCCGTATGCTGTTCCATCCGCATGGGAATACATTTGGTCGCACGACTTTCCGCATACCCGAGCGTTTCGTGCAGACTTTGAGATATACGATCAACGCAGTAAAGCTGTGCGCGATGCCGAAGTCGATCTCTACATCTCCATACTCTAAATGATGATTGCAAAAGGATGCTTATGGATTTGCCAAAATGGTTAGGACAGCTCGAGTCCATTTTTACAAAACAGGCAGATCCCATCTCTGCGCAGAAGCAGTCTGCTTACCTCTTAAACCAATTTCCGTTTTTTGGCCTGCCTAAGCCAAAGCGTTCCGAACTTCAAAAAGACCTGATCAACCAATGCAGCCATATTTCTCGACCTGAATTGATCGAAGCGGTCCGCGTCCTTTGGAATAAGCCGCAACGAGAGCTGCATTACGCGGCTTTGGATCTGCTCGTCAAACATTGGAAAAAACTCGAATCCTCCGATCTGTCTTTTCTCGAAGGCCTCATTCGAACCAATGCGTGGTGGGACACTGTGGATTCCATTGCAGCCAATGTC
>JAFEGF010000220.1 GCA_018240225.1 Verrucomicrobiota bacterium | reverse complement strand
CCGCAGCTTCGCAGGGGGTTTCCCCTTTGTCAATCTTCCCTCCAGGAATACCCCAAAGGTTTCCCTGAGATTTGCATTCTTGCCGATGAAGCATCAAAACACGATTGTCATGCTCGATAAAAAGAGCTGCGATTTCTACGTGCGGATTGAACGATGGCGAGGGCTCTTTATAGACGACAGCTTGGACTGCAGCTGTAAATAAGAAGCATCTGATCAATAATATTTTTTTCATGGCAACTCACTTATTCCATTCGAGATTATTCTACGACCGATTTTTTGCAAGTAGGCGGATGATCTCATCGTCCGTTGTTTGATCGAACAAACGATAAAAACTGCCGACTGCCTCAAAAAAAGCCGGAGCATCTAAACAAACGACCTCATCGACCTCTTTTTCGATTTTAAGCAGTGAATCAGGCGATGCCACTGGAACAGCAAGGACAATTTTTTTAGCCTTGCTTGCCCGCACCGACTTGATTGCAGCGCGCATGCTCGCCCCAGTTGCAATCCCATCGTCGACCAGGATCACCGTCTTGCCTTTGATCTCAGGCGCCTCCGTATTCCCCCGATAGAGGGCAAGCCGCTGCTTCACCACCATCTTCTGCCGTTCCACCTCGGAAGCTAAATATTCCCGCGAAACACCCAAGAGTCCGATCAGATGTTCATTAAAAACGCCTTCCCCATGTTCTGCTACGGCTCCAAGGGCAAGCTCGGGATTTCCAGGAGCCCCGATTTTTCTCACGACGACGACATTTAAAGGAGCTTTTAGAAATCCAGCCACCTCAAAAGCAGTGACGACGCCTCCGCGGGAGAGCCCTAAGACTACGACATCATTCCGCGCCTCGTATTTTTTTAGCTGCAAAGCAAGCTGTTTTCCAGCGTCATGGCGGTCGCTAAAAAGCATATCGGCAGCTCCTTATGCATAATACCCCGATTCGATTAGATCTGTGGATCATGGATATCTTGCTTTCGCACAAAGGTGCGTTGGTTCACATTCTTTGGCTTTAGATACTCTCTTAGGGCCGCGTCGAACTTTTCTGAAGAGCATTTTTCCCCGCATGTGAAGAGGTCGACAAAGCAAGACCCGTGTTCTGGATAAGTGTGGATGCTCGCATGGCTTTCAGAAAGGAGGATGACCATTGTGAGCCCATGGGGAGGGAAGACGTAGTGGGATTCATTTAAAATGGTTGCGCCGCATTGTTCAACGGCTGTCAGCATCGCCTGTTGCAATGCCTCTAAATCAGTTAACGCTTCTTGATCGCAGTCGCAGTAGCTAGCTAGAAAGTGGACCCCTTTAAAATGATAAATTTCGGCAGCATCGTTTTCAGACTGGGCCGATGCAAATAGGGATGATGAAAAGCAACAAAGGACGGAAAGGACAAAAATGCAAAATCTGATCATATTATTTACTCAAGCTCCTTGGTTTAGCTGTTAGAGTGTTACTGAATATTGTCTGCAGAAATCGAACTTTTTTTCCAGAAAAGATTAAAAGAACTTAAACTAGGAAGGTTTTCTTCTAATTCAATCGACGCCTCGATCCCCGTTTTAGATAATTTTCTTCTGATTTCTTTGGGGCTATAAGGGACGATTCCGACATGCTTGGGCATAGGCCGGCCAAAGAAAAACCCTGAATCAGCATGGACAGCAACCTTTGCGATCAAATGATCTTGGGAAACTTTGCTGCTCTCAAAAAAACTGGCATCGCTAATGACAAGGTCAGCATGGACCTCTTCTTTCAGATCTTTTACCGCAATGAGCCTGACGCCATGGACGCCCGACTCCGCTAAATAACGCTCTGTCAGTTTCAGCGCTGCAGGGATATCGATGATCGTGTAACTTTTAAAAGTGTGCAGCTCATGCAGGACCCGGCACAATCCGCCATATCCTGCGCCGATCTGGACAACATCCTTTCCCTCTAAATCCCCCATCTTCTCTTCAATCTTCCCACATAAAGCGATATAGTGGAGGGTGGCCGGTGAAAACTCTCCAACTTTATCATATGGGTAAACACGGGGAGATCCGATCGCATCATTGCTACGAAGCTTGTCCAATCTTTCAAAAAGCCTAGGAAATTTCTCTAAGATCAAATTCAGCGAGGCGAGCCCTTGTTCGTAGGAAGCATTCTCTTGGACGATATTAAAAATAGGCGAGCGTTTAAAGTCGTGAAAGACTTTATCATCGCTTGCCGCCTGCTCAAAAAAAGCTGAGATAGAAGATTGGTCGTAAACTGCGGCTGGAGGGATTTTATCCTTCTGGGTCTGGCAGCAGGCTAAAAAGGCCAAAAAAAGAAATAAATACTGTTTCACAGGCGTTATCCTAAACTGAATGCCTATAATCTCGACTTTGCACATTTTTTGATCCGCCTGCTTCGCCTATTTACTCTCGATCGTTCGGCCAAAGGCCGAACTGGTCGATTTATTTAACCCCTTCCCGTTTAAATAAACGTCCTCGAAAGCAAACATTTCGAGGCACTCAGATCAAACATGTACAAAGTCGAGATAATGATACCCCCGCCTCGATTTATGCACCAGATCAACCGGCTCGATAGCAAAAAAATGAAGAACAGGGTAGACTGAAGGATGGAATACCCCTGGAAGGAACCATGCGGATTATCTTAGGGCTCGTTGCGCTTGGCATGGCTGGATACAGCCTGTGGTGGATGAGTGATTCACGTCCGGATCTCAAGAACAAGGTTGAGGAAATCCTTAACACCGGATCCTTTCATACGCTGGAAATCCGCTACTCAGCCGAGCAGATCATGGAGATGCACCGGAAAGACCTGCTCAAAGACAACCGGCACAAGTATTTAGAGCCTTCGCTTAAGTTCTATCCCTATCTGCTTCTCGATGTGAAGTACATCGTCTCCGATCATAAGACCAAGGAAGGGGTGATCCTTTGGGACTTGACCGATGGAGAGATGGTCCTCGATACCAAGCACTGGGAGAAGACCCACGGTTTTGGAGATTGCATCAATGCCAATACCGACCGGCAAGAGTTCCGGGTGATCAACACCTTGGCAAAAAAAGGAGGCTCGAGCGATCGGCAAGGCCTTTCCAAAGCGCTGAATGTCGACAACGACGTCCTTGACGCATGGGTCGACAGCTGCCGCCGCAAACAGCTGATCGTCCAAACAGGGAACTACTACCGCCTCCACCTTGAAAACCCGAAACTCAAAATCCTCCCTTCCACAAAGCTGGATGAACGGCTGGTGACCAAGCCCCATCGCAATGCGATCCGGGCCGCAAAAGCCTTTTCGTTTTCCCAAATTGAAAAAATCACGAGAGCAGCATTCGGCAATGAGTTCGCCATCCGGAGAACTTCCGATGTCTATTTGCCCGTCCATTGCATCGTTGTCCAAAACCCCGACGGATCGATCCACACGAGCCATTGGAACGCTCTCAACGGCAAGCCTCTATAAATTTTTGGAATTCGAGACGATCCTTGCTGGGAAAATCTAGACTTGATAAACTAGCGCACTTTCTTTTCGATGGAAAGATGGCTGAGTGGCCGAAGGCACGTCCCTGCTAAGGACGCGTACCCCTCAAAGGGTACCGTGGGTTCAAATCCCACT
>JAFEGF010000219.1 GCA_018240225.1 Verrucomicrobiota bacterium | reverse complement strand
AGGCTTTAAAGGGCCTTGGCACAAGGACCGTCCCCGTGGATGCCAAACGCCAAAAAGAACAAGGACTTTGAGGTGGAAGCAGTATATATCAACACAAACTTATTCTTTTACGTTTTAAATAATAGAAACCTACCATACAATTTATCTCTTTCAATTTTATTTACAAAATTAGGAGATCTATATGGCATCAACAATTCAACCTGGACTTCCTGCTTCTGGAGAGTTCTACACACCCTCTGCTGCAGCTTTTCAAACCTTTAGAGCAACAATCAATCAATTTCTGGAAAATAAAGATTATAAAGGCCTCGATGCCTATTTCCATGATAGCCACATTGCTTATCGTCCTATTTTAGAGCAGAACAAGACCTTGGACTGCATATTGGAATTGCTCCTTGAAAAGCCGCTTAACAATGACGACTGCATCCGAGCTTTTAGACTGGCTGGCATCATGGAAAATAAAGGCTATAATCCAAGCTGGTCTAAAATCTGCCAAGCGATGTGCTACTTGCAGCTTGGCAACGATACAGACGCAAACTTCCTTGTCCAACAAATGATCGATACAGACAAAATAGCTATGGAAGATGGCAATCGTTTCATCGACCTGCTCAATACTTACAAGAGAATCTATGCTGCAACAGGAAATGATGTCATGTCGGATCGGATCATTAATCTCTTGAACCGCTATGATGAAGTTGCAAGCCAAGCTCCAGCAATCACTCCGATGCCTTTTGGAGAAACTAAGATCTAGTTCATTGGACAAGCCCGCTGCCTGGCCGTAACCCGCCAGGTAGCGGGTTCGCGAAGGACATTGTATGCGGTAAAAGACCTGCTTCAAGCTTCTTGCCAGTTTTTTGTTGCTCGATAACAAGAGAGATTTTTACAAACCTCATTATTTTATCTACCCCTTGAAAAAAGGACTCCATATGTGCGCTGCTAGAACAACCCCTGCATTCATTCCTCGAGGAAGCGAAATCCCGCCCTCCTTTCAACGTACAATTGAAGAATTTGAGAGCTTTGTCGAAGCCATTAGAACCTACTTGGACAACCAAGAATGCGAGGAGCTCGATCATTTTTTTCAGTTTAACAGCACTCCGTTTCGCCCTCTTCTAGAACAAAAGGGAACATTGGAAGGCATTTTAGAGGAACTGATCGGATCTCCTCGAGACTGCGATGATTCCATGCGCGTATTGTATTTGATCCAATTGATGAAGGACAATTTGATTGGCACCCGCTGGGCAACGATTTGCCATGCGATCCATTTATATCAAGTCGGAGCGCCTACCGATGCAGATGAACTTGTCAGACAAATGGTGGATTCTGATAGCCTTGATCAAACGGCCCGAAAAAAATATATCACCATGCTCAAGGAACATGTGACGATCTACACATCAAATGGAAATTTAACTATGCTGAAAGAAATTCAAAGAGTCTTAGACGCATATGCCCAAAATGCGGCTAAGCAAGCACCAAGCACAACCCTTCCACTCGGGTTCAATAAGGCATAGCCATGAGCGCAGCCGCTCCTCTTTCTTCGACAAACCTATCGTCCAGCCAGATAACTGGCCCCATCGATGGGTTTGTCGATGCCATGGACACGTACTTAAACAGCAATCCCTTTGAAAAGCTCTCCGCCTTTTTCCGTCTCAACCATCCGATTTACAGTCCAGATCCATTATGGGGAAAAAGCTTCGATTTGCTCCTTGTCAGGTCATTGCAAAAAACAGATCAGAAAGACGCTGACTGGCAAAGATCGTTGCAGCTTGCAGAACTGATCGAACCCGCATGTCCCGAATGGGCAAAAATTGCCCAGTCGATCTGCTTCTTTCAACTGAAAAAAAAGTTGGAAGGAAGCGCCATCGTCGAAAAAATGGTTGCAAATGACGCAAGCGAAAAAAATACTCCTTCCCATCTGATCGAACTCATCCGCCGCCAATGGCAATTCGACTCTGAAAATGACCTTTGCCTGGCCTCTGCAGTCACCGCTTTGATCCAGAACTACGACGCCAAATCCCAACCTCCTATTCCCAAAAGCAATTTGATCCCTCTTTATTATATCCGGGCTTAAAAGAAGCCTTTAGTTGTTCAACCAGATCGAATAATTTAAGAAGACTGCGTAGGAGACCCATGCAAGATAGGGTAGAAGCAAGTAGCTTCCCCAATGGGTATGCCTCCAAAAGCTGCAAATTGTCAGCACGATAAAAATCCACAGCAGCACGATATCGACTAAGGCAATCGCCGGATTTTCTAGATAAAAAAACAGAAAACTCCAAATGAAATTAAGGAACAGCTGGATCCCAAAATAAACAAAGGATCTTTGCTTTTTAGCCGACTTGCCCACCCATAACAGCGTCAAGGCCGCTGCCATCATGGTATAGAGGACTATCCATACAATCGGAAAAAGATAGTCTGGCGGAGTAGCGGCTGGCTTGATCAAATGGGGATACCAATGTTTGATCCCATGGCCCGTCAGCAATCCTGTCAACCAGCCGCCGCCTAGGCAAAGGATGAGAGATGGGATAAACTTTGTAAAAAATCGGCTCGAACTCTTTTGGTAAGACATAAGCACCTGCTGATATTGATCGACTATTTTCACGACATTGTACTAACCTCAGAAAAAAAACAAATGGATGTTGATGAAGATCGTATTGATGGGAGCCGGCTATGTCGGCATGGCCCTGCTTCGCCGCATGATCGATCTTCCCTATGAAATTTACATTACGACAACACGTGAAGAAAAGATCGAAACGTTAAAACCTTACGGAAAAGAGGTTCTGCTCCTAAAGGACCATTTTGACGACAGGCTCCAAAACTGGCTCCTTTCTTGCGATGCATTGATCGTCCTCGTTGCGCCAGGAAGTTCGGGAAACTACGAAAAGACCTACCTCGAAACGGCAAAAACCATTGCATCGGTCCTCAAAAAAAGAAAAAACCGGCTGCATCTGATCTACACCAGCAGCACCTCTGTATGCGAAGGGACTGATGCCGATTGGATAACAGAGGAGATGAAACTATCCCCCCTATCGGAAAATGGGAAAATCCTTCTTGAGACAGAAAAGGTCTATTTGCAGAGCAATGCGGACGTTTGCATTCTGCGTCTTGGCGGAATTTATGGACCCCAAAGAGAATTGATCGACCGGGCCCGCCGCTTATCTGGAAAACAAATGACTGGTAGCGGCGATGAACCGACCAATCATGTCCATTTAGATGATATTATCCATGCAATCTTATTTTGCTTGGACCGTCGCTTGATGGGCATTTACCATTTGGTCAACGACGACCACCCCACTCGCAAAGAGCTCTATGGTTCTTTAGCCGCATCGATCGATGTTCCTAGTCCGATCTGGACATCGAATGCGCAAAATGGATATCGGGTGTCGAACCAGAAAATCAAGCAGGCAGGATTTGCCTTCCGACATCCCCGCCTAAGAGACGTTCTCTGAATTAGAATAATTTGATTTTTGATGGATTTTTTGAGCCATTTGCATGTTGTTGTGAAGCACATAGTTAAATTAACTAGGGCAAACAACAACATGCAAATGGCTCAAAAAAGGCGCGAAAAGCAAACTGTTCTAATTCAGAGAACGTCTCT
>JAFEGF010000021.1 GCA_018240225.1 Verrucomicrobiota bacterium | reverse complement strand
GCACGAAAAGAGACATGACGCCGCGAATGATCAGCCACCATCCTAGAAGAGTGACAAAAACAGGCAGAGCCATCATCCACATGTTATATTGGCTGACGATCGCCAAACCGAGCAGCAAATTGATCATTGCGCAGCAATGAAATAGCGCTGGCGTGTTTTTGATCGATGTCATGATTTTGGAAATGTTATCATGGTAAAACAACATCCATAGGCCGTTAATGACCATTAAAGGGCCAAAAATGCTGGCCAACCACATTGCGTTCTGCATCATCTCCTCCAAAAAGGTTGATTGAGTATCTAAATTTTACCTTAAGGACTAAAGATTTTTTTTGTCAATTTACTTATTTCCTTAACGCACGTGGAACTAAAATTACTTGCGGGCGGTTCTTTCATAGCGACCCATTAGCTCGGCTTTGCTCAAAATGTGGCCTTCCATGGCCTTTTCCACATCGGGCTTGGTTGCACCGCGGGGAAGATCGAGCATTTTGTCCACTGCATAGAGTTTGAAGTAATAGCGATGCTCCCGATCGGGAGGGCAAGGACCGTAGTAGTTCAACAGGTTCCCTGTGTTCATGCCAGGAGTGCCGTGGGGCTGTGAGTTTTTGGGGATCCTCGTTGTATTCGGTGGGATGTTGAATACGACCCAATGGACATACATCTTATCTTTTCTGACGAACTCGGGAACGTCGGGATCGTCCATAATCAGCACTAAGCACTTTGCCTGGGACCCCAAACCCGATATGTTGAGCTCCGGGTTGATGTTCGGACCATCGCAAGTGTATTCGCTGGGAATTTTTCCGCCATTTTCAAAAGCAGGTGATGTCAGCAACATTGCTACCTCGTTGGGTTAGAGGGTATTTGAGGAGTTTCGACTTTTATGTTTGGCTTTTGCGGCAGAGAAGCTGCGGCTTTCTGCGGCTTTTCATGTGAGATCTTGATCTGGACAGGCGTCTGCAAATCGAGCCAAAGCCCTTGAAGCTGGGAATCGGAAGGATCCTTTTGGTGGAGTCCTAAGATCGCAGTCGGCTCAATCCGGCCAGACGAAAGGACTTTAAATGTGGCATGGGGGGACTTGGCATTATTGAGGGTGATGTAGCGGGACTCTTTCAACAGTTTTGGCTTTTGGTCGACGATTGCAACGGGTTCATCTGTCTTGAGCTGATAGAAAAGCCGTCCTTTTTCCGGATAGATCAAAAGCTCGCACTCGGTCTCATGGATGACCGAGATGAACTGAGCTTCCTGAAACGCAAGACAGATGTCAACCGCTTCAGCTTGAAAGCGGTGGTGGGAAGTCAACCGGGTAATGTGCCATCCGATCCCTGCAGCCGCGAGGCCGAGGATAAAAAGGGCGATCATGATCTCGATGAGAGTAAAACTTTTTTTACTCTTCTTGGAGCTCAGCTTCCTCATTTTTAGAATGGTGTCCTAAGTTAGCTTTTTTGCGGTTTAGGTAATTATCGTGGGCTTTGGATTTAATCGTAATATCCGTGCCGTGCTGATCGGGATGGATATCAAATTTTTGGTTCCATCCATCAACAACTAGGTTTTTAGGATCTTTTACAAGACCTGAGTTTTTTAGGAAACGGGGAACATCGGATATCACCTCATCGATAGAATATCCCTTTGCAACCTCGAGCATCAGAATATCATGCAGTTTTTCGATCGTGCGCTCCGTCTTAAATGCCTTTCCCTCTTCGAGGCTCCCTTTCATATTGTATCCAATGACGCTTCCAATAAGTCCAATCAGAAAGATCACAATCATGATCTCCAGCAGAGTCAGGGTCTGTTTCTTCGTGCGGCACAGCATAGAGGGGGTCTCCTTAAGTTCAATTGATAAATGAATTGACGTCTGTCAGCGGCAAAAGGATCGACAAGATGACAAATCCGACAATTCCACCTAAAATCATCAGCATGACAGGCTGTAAAAAAGTCGTCAGCTGGCCCAGGTGCTTTTCTAACTCTTCTTCATAAATTGCAGAAAGGTTGAGAAAAGCTTCTTTCATTTTACCAGTCTCTTCGGCTAATGCAAGCATTCTCATGACAAGGGGGGGAAGAATGCTCTGAGACTGCAATGCAGCGCTCAACCTTTGTCCTTCTACAATTTTTTTTTCAGCTTCTTGGACGACCTGTTCTAAGAGGAGGTTGTTCAGCATTCTCCGCGCATGGGCAAGGGCTTCGAGAAGGGGAACTCCGCTGCCGAGTAGCATGGCCAGCGTCCGGCAAAATCGGACAAGGCTGGAATGGAGGAGGATCGTCTTTAGAAAGGGGACTTGGAAACTTAACTTCTGCAAATAGAGGCGGGTCTTTGGTCTTTTAAGAAAAAACCAGAGCAAAAGGGGAATGGAGCAAAAGGTGACGAGGAGGGAATGGACATGCTGGTTGGCCCAATTGCTGATGCTCAGCACGAGCTGGGTCAGCGGGTGCAGGCTCCTACCTTCTAAAAGCTCCTTCATCGAAGGGATGATGAAGAAGAACAGGGCGCAAATGATCAAAAAGCAGAAGGCCCCTAAAAAAGCTGGATAGATCAGAGTGGACAGGATCTGTTTTTTGAGGATTTGCTGGCGATGCAAAAGCTGGGCGAGCTGCTCGAACACCTCTGCCAAGTTCCCGCTCTGCTCTGCAGCCTGGACCATCGACAGGTAGATCTGATCGAATGTTTTAGGGTAGCGTTTGAAGGCAAGCGAGAGATGGGAGCCGCCTTTAAGGTGATCGCACAAGTCCAAAAACAGGGGGTGCTTAGGATGCCGCCGGTACTTCTCCTCAATTGTCACCAGGCTTTCATAAAGAGGGAGGCCAGCCCTTAATAATTGGGCAAGTTCCCGGGTGAACGCGAGGAGCAAAGGAGGTGGAAGAGTCAATTCTTCCCGCTTCTCGCCGACCGCAAAAAGTTCCGTGATATACACTTGGTTCTTGCGCAGCTTCTCTTTTGCGACAGGGAGGGAGTCGGCTTCGATGACTCCATTGAAAGCCTTCCCTTCCGCCGTTACAGCTCGGTATCGGAACAGGGGCATTGTTTTTAGTCTCCTTCGCATCCGCGGGTCACGCGGAGCACTTCGCTAGAAGATGTTTTCCCTTGGATAGCCAGCAAAGAGCCTTCTTGACGGAGGCTCGTCATCCCTTTTTCCAGGGCGACGCGCTGCAGCTCCATCGCATCGGCGCTCTTGAGCAGCTGCTGCTTGATCGCGCCTGTGACGACCATCAGTTCATAAATCCCATGCCGTCCTTTATATCCCGATTGGTAGCAAGAGGGGCATCCCTTCCCTTTATAGAGCTTGTTATCAATGAGCTGGTCGCGGCCGACTCGTAGTTCGGCAAGCTCTTGATCGGAAGGAATATAACTCGAAGTGCAGAGAGGGCAGTTCATTCTGACGAGCCGCTGGGCAAGGACAGCGACGACAGACGAGGAGAGCAGGTACGGCTCGATCCCCATATCGACAAGGCGTGTCAATGCAGAAGGGGCGTCATTGGTGTGCAAAGTGCTGAGGACCAAGTGTCCCGTTAACGAAGACTGGATGGCAATCTCTGCGGTTTCCTTATCGCGGATCTCGCCGATCATGATCACGTCGGGGTCTTGGCGCAAAATATGGCGGAGGCCCGTGGCGAAGTTAAGGTTGATCTTATGGTTTACGCCGATCTGGGCCATCCCTTGAAGCTTGTATTCGACAGGATCTTCAATGGTCATGATGTTCGTTTCGGAGGAGTTGATCTCCGAAAGGGCGCTATAAAGGGTGGTCGTCTTTCCGCTGCCCGTAGGCCCGGTCACCAGGACAATCCCTTCGCTCAATCGGATCTGTTTGCCAAATTCTGCAAGAGTAGAAGCCCTCATTCCGATCTTGTTCAATCCCAGAAGGACATTGCTCTTGTCCAAAATCCTTAAGACGATCCTTTCTCCATATACGACAGGGACTGTGCTCACGCGAAAGTCGATCTGCCGCCCTCCCAGCTTGAGCTTGATCCTTCCGTCTTGAGGCAGCCGGTGTTCGGCGATGTCCAAACGCGCCATGACCTTGATGCGGGTGATCAGCTGCGATTGGTAATCTTTAGGAGGGGAGTGGCGCATCTGAAGAACGCCGTCGATCCGGTACCGGACTCCGATGCCATTTTCCATCGGTTCAAAATGGATGTCGGAGGCGCCCTGCTGGATCGCTTCCGCAAGCATCACATTCAAAAGCTGAATGACAGGCGATAAGGCATGCTGCTCCAACAGGTCATACCCCTCCTCCTCATCCGCGGTCAGAGAAGGCTCTAAATTAAGGGTGGCGATCAGTTCGGAAGCGACGTTGTCTTTTTGATGGTAGCAGAGTTCGATGGCCTCTTCGATCGCCTTTTTCGTTGTCAAAATTTCCTGGATCTCCCGCCCTGCAATACATCGGACCTCTTCTAAAACCTCGAGATCAAATGGGCGCAGGTGGGCGACGAGCAGCTTTCCTTCCCTTTCATCGATGGGAAGAACGGCATGGCCTTTGGCAAAAGCGTAAGGGAGGACCTGGACCTTGTCCTTAACAAAAGGATATTGGGTCAAATCGTGTGAAAAAGGGATGCCGAAGCGCTGTGCAAGGTCTTGAATGTCAGCATCTGCATTAGTAGTCATTGTTACCAAAAAATATCTGCAAGCTTTGGCGGAAGAATTTTTTCCTCTCTTTTTTCCGCGATTCGACCAGACGGTCTAAAAACTCGGGAATGTCGCCAGGCCGTTTTTTCAGCTGCTCTGTACGGATTTGGATCAATTCCTCTTCGGGATCTAAAACGATCGTCGGCGTGATGAAGAAAAACATCTCCGTATTGTTGCTTGTCAGCTTCGTTGATCCGAAGAGCTTACCGAGCCCAGGAATTTCTCCGAGGAAGGGGATCTTTTCGTCGGTATCTTGAGTCGCTTTGCGCCGCAAACCGCCTAAAATAACTGTTTCACCGTCAACCACACGCACCTCGTTCTCGATGTGACGCCGGTCCACAGTCGGACGGTCATCTTTATTGGTGTGATTTTTTGGTGTATCGAACGTGATGTTAGTCTGCAGTGTTACAAAGCCTTTGCTTTCCCCGACTTCACTTTCTTGATCGGGAAGATGGACAGTCGGCGTCAAGTTAATGGTAATGCCGTATTGGGTACGGGTGAATGATTTTTCAAAAGCGATCCCTTTATTCGTGTCGACAGGCGCCGCTCCGTTATTGATCGACACCTCTTCAACGATGGAGATTTGGGCAGGAGTCTGGTTCACCGTGATGACGGAAGGAGCTGCATTGAGCTGGATATCTTCTTGGGTCATTAAGAAGCTATAAGCCAAATCATAGGCAGGAAAGTGTTTCGAGCTGCTTCCTTTTAGCAAAAATTGAAGCACGCCCGGCCCTGATGGAGCTACATCCGACGTCCACTGGATCCCGTTTTTCTTAGATCCCAGTTTCAAGACGTTCATTCCGAAGCTGGTCTGGTTTTGATACCGCTTTTCAAACAGGAGGACTTCGATCTGCACCATTTTTTTGGGGACGTCGAGCTTCCGCAGCAGGTCTTTAATTTTGACAAGGGCGTCTCTACGGACGACCATTAACAAAGTCCCTGTTTTCGGATCAGGAATAAAATGGTCATTACCCACTTCCAGCTCAACGGTCGAGGAGCTGCCAGGCTTTAAAGGCGGAGGAGAGACGACAAGAGGAGGTGTGGGAGCATAACCGTCGGGAGTTTTGAACTGGGGCCCTTGAGAAGAATAATTGAGTTCCGCTTCTTTCTGCCCCTCTGTCGCGGAGGTCAGCAACGAGGCATAGACCTTGTCCAACACTTTCGCGAGATCATCAGGATTACTGTGGCGGCATTGGTACAGATAGATCGTCATCTCGGCAGGATCATGAAGCTGCTCTTCTGTTTCCTTCACAATTTTTTCCGCGCGCTCTACAACCTCTTCCTGTCCGATCAAGACCAACGAGTTTCCTTGCGTAAGCGAGAAAATGCTCAGTCCATCCTGCTCTGCTTTTGCAAAAGGAGGGCGATTTTTTTCGATGGCCTCGCCAAAAAATGAGGTCAGGATCCTCTCCATCTCTTTGACAGGCATTTTTGAGATGGAGATCACGCGCGCCATTTTTCCCGGAGCGTTCTGCCATACAGTCTGATAGAGGTTGATCAGTTTTTGGACCTCTTCTTTTGATGAGACGATCGCGATCTTGGGACCGACCTGATAAATGAACGTCTGTCTGACATCGGCAAACCGTTCAAAGAATTGAAAGGCGCTCTTCACCTGCTCCACCGGAGGGGTGAACACATAAAAGAGGCGGGTGTTATCGGAAATCCAGTTAAGGTCTTCCGGAGAGGAAGCCACATGTTGGATCGCAGAGGGATCTTGTTTTAAGACGTAGAGCTGGCGGGCATACGTGTTGAGCTTTTTTACGCCGACGCCGCTATGGGCCAAAATGATCTCGAGGACATCGCTCCAAGACTCCCGAGGGATCGGGATGTTGGAATGCATGTTCAGTTTCACGCCTGACATTTCCGGGGGAACGATATAGAGGTAGTCGAGCGCACCATACTCCATGATCAATTGAGACAATGTCGTTTCTTCCTGGTCCCAGAGAGCGTACCCTTCTTCATCCTTCTTCGAATCTTGAACGGAAGCCTCGCGCCATTGCATTTCCAAGTTTTGAATTTGCGAGCGGAGCGCATTGGTGTAGTGCAAAAGCTCAAGATACTCTTGCTCGGAAGACTCTTCATTGGGAAGCTTGCCAGCCTTCTCATAACATTGTTTGAGCTCGGAGCGTAAAGAAACGAGCTTTTGGTTGACGTCTCTGATCATCGAATCGAAACTGCCATCCGATTCTCCTTGGCGCGCTGAAGATGCCGCCATTTTTTCTGAAATGGTCTGACCGAAGCCAAGAGGGGCCAAACAGCAAGCGAAGGAAGCAGTAAGATAAAAAAACCGTTTAACCAATTATCGCTCCTTGAGGTGCAAATGGGATCTTCCGCTTTTTCCTAGCTTTTCCCGTTTTGTTCTCCATTTCAATCGGCAGGCAAACATGCTGGACTTGTGTGCGCATTTCATCAAAAAGGCTCCCCTTTAATACCCAACGCCCTTGTTCTTTTTCAAGGGAATCAAATACAAACAGTTCTCCTTTGATCCGGTGATTAAGGCAATTTTCAATCTCTTCCTTTTTCCGCAGGTTGCGCCACCCTGCCCCCGTCTTTAACATCCAATCCCCCTGCCTGAGCACAACCCGTTTTTTTCCAAGCATGCAGCTGACCTGCGAAGCCGTTCTCAAGCGGGGCTGGGCAAGCGTTGTTTCAGCCTTCTGGCTCATCCTTCCAGCGTGCTCGATCGCAAGTTCGATCGAAGCGGGATAAAAGCCCGTTTCATCCCATACTGTCAATTCGACAGACCTAGGAGAGACAGCCTTCACTAAAGCGACCGGAAGCTGAGCGGAAACTTCCGACAGCGGGGACTCTTGCCATCTCCCCTCTTTCCACATCAAATAATCGCCCGTTGCGACAAAAACGACATAAGATGCAGCTCCTTGGGCAAACTCGACCTTGAACTTCTCCCGCCACCTTCCAAACTCTCCGCCGCCATATTGCTGAATGAGCAGATCATGCCCCCAGCATTTCGCATTTTTCAAAAGAGCAAACGCTTCTTGGGCAAGCGATGAATACTGCTTTCCTCTGGCAGAGCTGGCTGACGCAGGCACAACAAACTGCCCCTTCTCTTCGCTCCCATGAGCTGAATCAAGCTGTCCCAGTTTTTTCCCAGTTTCGATCAACACCCTTCCATTTTCCAGCAGGATCGGTTTGATCCACAACGGCTGCGGCCCCTCAGAGAAAGTAAAAGCGCCGGTCGCTTCGTTCTTCTCAAGAAAGAGCATCTTCCCGCTCGTCATCTGTTTGGGAGCTTCTTCTGTCTTCAGTCCTAAAAGGATCTGCGCTTCGCTCCCCATTGCATCAGGGCGGCTGTTGTGGGCAATCACCAACAGCTCCTTGGCAAGATGGGAGACCCAGCCCCAAGTCTGATGGGGATTGAGCATCATCGCACCATTGCCGATCGCCTCATAGGGGAATGTCTTCTGTGCAAATGAAGATGGCATCTTCAACTCTTCGTTATCGATGCTGCCCTCCCAGGGATAAAAACAAAACATCCCTAATTGCAGAAGAAAAACAGCGCCGGCAGCAATCAAAAACACCACGTTGCCTAACTTCAACAACCTGTCGACGTTGAACTTTGAATAAACGGCAATAATCACAGCTGATTCCCATTCTCTCAATGTGGAAGTCTAGGAAATCTATCAAAAAAACAAAAGAGAGATTTTCGTTGACGCAGAGTTTTTAATGGCGCATCAGCTGCCGATTCGGACTAAGGCCTCCTTGCCAAATCAAAAGAAGACAAGAAAATTCACTTGAGTTATTTTATTTTTTATTATCAAAATCTAGAACCAATAACGAAAAAAGGGGGATCCCATGAAACGGTTTTTAGCGCTTGGCGCAGTTTTGCATTTGGGACTATTGCAAGCCGACTCTCCGCTGGTATCCCCAACTTTCTTTGACGACTTTGTTTGCGAACAAAAACAAGACCTAGCCGGCGCTGGCATAACAAGCTCCTGCACGGACAGCAACGTCAACCCGCCAGGGCCTCCAGGCCCGCCGCCTCCTCCAGGTCCACCACCGCCTCCAGGACCTCCTCCTCCACCTCCTCCAGGCCCGCCGCCGCCACCACCTCCTCCAGGACCCCCTCTTCCTCCTGCGCCTAAAACAAGCATGCTTCCCGTTATCATCAACAACACAACAGGCCTGCCTGCTAGCCAGGTTTATGTCACTCTTGCAGGCCAGGAAGTTGCAGGCGGCACCCAATATTTCTACCAATTAGATTCTGCCACAGGAATTTTAACACCAGTAACTGCTACATCAGCAACTTATTCTCCCACATACTCCTATCCTCTTACTAGCTTCCCTGTATCAACCACATCGACACCTGCATCGCCAGAATACTTGGCGTATGTTCCAAGCTTAGTAGGAGCGCGATTCTATTTTTCCATTCAACAACCGATCTATCTGCAGTCAGACACGCCAAATTCTATAACAGCGCCATCCTATTTCGCATTTTATGATCCAAACTATAGCAACTTGTATGAAACGGTGGAGATGACCTTTAATCCAACAGGAGGAGGGGGAGGAACGTCCATTCCATGGACGGCTTCTATCAACACCACTGAAGTCGATGCATTCTGCTTGCCGATCCGGATCGGATATTTTTCCTATAATCCAAATGATCCAGATTCAATTACTCCAATGGTCCAAGATCCGAATGCTCTGCCTTCCGGCTTCGGTGTTGGCGGGCTAGCCGGCGCTACCACACGAAATACAATACTTAATTCAGTACAGTCTGGGTTAGCATCAGGAGATATGAGCGGAGGAACGCCGCCGGTATGGCCTAGGCTCGTGATCCCATTTTACTCCGATCCTTACAACGCCACTGGCCTTCAGACTTATTTGAGGATACTTTCTCCAAAACAAAGTTTAGGAAATAATGCTGCGCCTCAGGTTACAGGAGGCCTGACGATTCAGCATATTGGAGCTGTGGATGGAAGCGGAACGACGACTTTCAAAAACTATAATTACCCTCCCTTTCCATTCGATTATTTGAACGGCGGGTATGGCGCTCCCACTTCATTTGCCAATAGCCTCTTTGGATATTATACAGGCGCGACTGCACTATATCTTTCGACTGGAGGTGGATCTCCTACAGTTTATGAAGGCACTTCCATTGGTTCTGTAGGCAATTATACCCTTTCCATGACAGGAATTGCGGGCCCTAACACTGGACAGGTCAACACTCTTGTTCAATATACAGGAGCTACAGGACCGACTGGACCAACAGGCCCTGCGAACGTTCTGAATACTTATGAAATGTACTCAGGAAGCCAAGCTTTTGCTGGCGGCTCCGACCAATTGCTCTTAGGATTTTACTTTGGAGATGCTTATACAGTTGGGATGCTTCCAAGTCCTGTCGGAACTAGCGGCTCTGCGCCCATCAATATTACTGATGCTACCTCATCAGGTTGGGAGGCTACAAACATCGGCAATTATTATGTAGCGCCTAATACTCCGGTTGTTACAGGAGGGCCCTGGTACGACCTCTATGCAAAAGAACTCCATAAAGTAGCGGTCAGAAATTCCTCTACAACATTTCTTAATAATTATGGACTCTGCTATGGCTATGACTTTGACGACTCGCTCGGTATCAGCGGGACCATTACACCTGTCATCACAACGCCACTCACTTCCAATCCCTATTTGAAGATCACGTTAGGATCGATCGATACTCCGATTCCAGATCCCTATTCAGATGCCAATTCTTATACTGTAACATTCAATTTTGACACCGTAGGAGGAAGGACTCTTTCCTATCAGCAAGGCTCTGGTCCCGTTACCCCTGTGACTAGCGGTATGCCGATCGGAGGACTGCAGTCCAACAGTTCAAACCCCTTGCGCCTTTTTTATTATAACACCCAGCCAACTGGGTCTGCGTACACCCACGAATTTATTATCTACCTGAAATATCAGTTCTTAGTACCGATAGGATCCTATAATACTTCAGAAGTAGCTATTATCAATTCAACGCAGATTGTTCCTAATAGCTCAACACCAACTGGATTTACAGTCAATCTTTCACCATAGGATTTATTAAACCAACGGAAATCAAGGTTGATATAAATTAATTTAAGCCGTAAAGTGCACTTAAGGGAGAGTGGATTTTTGCCCTCTAAGCAACGGCACATTCCAAGCTATACTTTTACGACAGCTCCTCTCCATGTAGTTTTTGCAGCAACCCCTCAAAAAGGGAAGGAATACTATGGATGGAAATAAATTGAAGGAAGGGGTCTCCGTGAAGGAAATCGAATCCTTTGCAAAGAAACACCGATTCGAGGTCTTCTTCTGCTTAATCTTCGTTCTTGCTTGCTTCTTCAGCTTTGTGATGTGGGGCCCATGGTGGACAATCATCGCGGCAACAGCAGGCGGGGTCATCGGAGTGCTGATGCCTGAAAAAGTTGGCGGAATGTGCCAAAAAATCTTCCAGTTTGTCTTCAAGCAAGAGCAGACCACCCAGCTAGTCCTAGGGATTGTAGGACTGATCCTTGCAATTTTTATTCCTCCGCTGATTTTCCTCCTCTTAGGCCTTCATGGAGGAAAAGACTTGCACAAGATGGCGTCGCAATTCGGATCTGGACACAACCCATAAGATTTGTCTTAAGCGGCTTCTTGAAGAGAAGCCGCTTGTCTTGCAAGCCTTAGACTCTCTTTCTCTTAAGAATTCTTTACCAGCTCAGCTTTTCGCTTGATGATGTAATCATAGAGAGAAAGCTTGCCATCTTGAAATGTCCGCTGAAGGACAGAATAGACTTCGGGATCGAACATTTTCGAAGATGCTGCGGCTGAAGTCCAGCCAGCGTTCGCAAGCAGCTCGTCCCATGCAGCCAACTCCCCTGCAGAAGAGCCAACCTCTTTCTCTAAGGCGGCAATCCGTATCAGGTTATAAGCGTAGAGCAGACCGCCGGACCGGATCATTTTGTCGCGGTTCTCCCAGAACTTCGTGTCTTCGGCCATTTTTGATTTCAAGCTTCTTGCCGCAATTAACGCTTCATTCAATTTTCCTTGAGAGACCAAAAGGGAAGTCTTAGAAAATTCCGTATAATAGGGGGAGAGCAAATTACCTGTCCTTTTCCAGGACTGCTTGGCAAACGTCTCTGCATTTTTGGGATCGTTGATCGTCAAGAAGTGCTGGGCGACAAGGGCGCCGAACTTGGCCTGAAGCTCAGGCGTTCTCTTTAAAGGCTTTTCAAGCTTTTTAAACAGCTCATCGTTGCTGATTTTAGCTGCGACCCATGCTGAATAGGCTGATTGGGCCTCAATGAAATCGGAGCGGCGGCTGCCGGAAAACTTCCCGGTGACCTGATAAAGGGCGAACAAAAGGACCAATATGGAAGCGATCGAGATAAGAACGGTCTTGCTGTGCTCGGAAATCCAGTCAATGCAAGCAGACTTGGCAAAAGCTATCCGGCCAATCGGCAGCTTATCTTCAAGCATAAATACTCCCCCTTAAAGGCGAAGATAATTCTTCGAGAACTTAGATGATAAGTGGGAATTAAATATTCCTAAAGCAGAAAATTATTTTTTTCTTTGAAGGAGCAGAGAATTAGTAACGACCGAAATCGAACTGAGGGCCATAGCAATACCTGCTATGAGAGGATGGAGAAAACCAAAGGCTGCCAGGGGGATCCCTAAAATATTGTAGCCAAAGGCAAAAAATAGGTTTTGACGGATCTTTTTAAAGGTCTGTTCAGCAAGTTCTATCGTATCAAGTATCCCTTGTAAATCAGAGCGCATGAGGACAACGGCCGCCGATTCAAGGGCAACATCGGTCCCTCCTCCAATTGCAAAACCAATATCTGCCGCGGCCAGGGCCGGTGCATCATTGACCCCGTCTCCAACCATGGCTACAACGTCTGATTTGCTTTTATGCATTTCTACCGCGGCTGCTTTATGGATCGGCAAGACCTCTGCCTCATACCCATCGACATCCAGTTCTTTTGCAATGTTTTCTGTGATCTGTTTCCGATCTCCTGAGAGTAAAAAGACGGAAATCCCCTTCCTCTTCATGGACTTAACAGCGTCTTTGGACCCGGTTTTTAATTGATCGGCCAATAAAAAGTATCCCAGGCATTGTTTGGAGTTTGCCAATGCCACGACCATCCCCGTTTCCTGCTTCCAGCGGCCTTCAAACTCTGAAACATCAATCTTCAATGCTTCTATGAAGTTGATCGAACCAAGATAATGCTCTTCTCCATTGACTTTGCCGCCGATCCCTTTTCCCGGATATGCAGTGTAGTTTTCAATGTAAAGCGGTTTTACATCCAATTTACTAAAAAATGCACTGATTGCCTGCGAAGCTGGATGGTTGGAATAGCACACCATCCCAGCAGCAATCTGATCAAATTGCTCCTGATCGGAACCGATGGCCAATGCAGATTGGAGTACTTGCAGCTTGCCCTCTGTCACAGTGCCGGTCTTATCTAAAATGACTTGGCTGATCTTCTGCGCTTTTTCCAAGACAGCGGCATCTTTGATCAGGATCCCTTCTTTCGCGCCTCTGCCGCAGGCGACCATGATGGCAGTTGGAGTAGCTAGCCCTAATGCGCACGGGCAAGCAATGACCAGCACAGAAACAGCATTGATGATCCCTTCTGAAAATTGATAGGTGATGATGGTCCATGCCAGCAAGGTCATCAAGGCCACCAGAAGGACGGCCGGAACAAAATAGGCTGTGACCCTATCTGCAACTCTCTGAATAGGCGCTTTGGAAGATTGAGCTTGCTCGACAAGGCGGATGATATGGCCTAGCGCAGTCTCAGGGCCGACGCTCCTAGCGCGCACTTCCAAGAGCCCTTCCTGGTTCACTGTGCCGGCAAAGACCTGATTGCCCTCTTGCTTGTGCACGGGGATGCTCTCTCCAGTCAAAATGGCCTCATCAATAAAAGATTCTCCTGAGAGTACGACTCCGTCGACTGGGATCCTCTCTCCCGGTTTAATCATAACGATCGATTGAAGAGGGACCTTTTCAATGGGAACCTCGACTCTTTTGCCGCCCTCTTTAATTGTTGCTGTTTTGGGTTGGAGCTGAAGCAATGCCCGCATTCCCTTATTAGCCCTGTTTTTCGCCCTTTTTTCCAGGTATCGCCCGAGCAGGATGAAAAAGATCAAGAAGACGCTCGTTTCAAAGTAGAGATGCTCTCCCTGTTCTGAAGCAATCGTCCAAAGGCTTAACCCATAAGCAGCAGTTGTTCCCAATGCCACCAAGGTGTCCATGTTTGCAGAAAAGGAGCGCAGTCCATACCACGTTCCTAAATAGAAAGTGTATCCCGCGCCAAACTGGACAACCGTCGCAAGCCAGACCTGCCAGACTGCAGGGAGGGGAGCGCCGAACATATGGAGGAGAAAAGGGATGGACAAGACAAATGCGATCAAAGTTTGATAGAAGAGCCAATCGATCTTCTTCCCTTCTTTTACGGAAGCTGGCCTGGCTGGGTAGCCGATGCTGGAAAGAGCGCCGATGATCTGATCTTGCCCTACCCGGTCCGGGTCATAGGAGATCACCGCTTTTCCTGAAGCAAAATTAACAGAGGTTTCTAAGACGCCTGGAAGCTCAGAAAGGCGATCTTCGATTTTCTTAACGCACGATGCGCAGTTCATCTTATCGATCTGAAGCGTGCAGTTAACGCCTTCTTTGTCCATGTCCACCTCGCCGCAAATCCAACGAGTAACGTTTAACTTAATAACTTGTCAAGGTTTGAGAGGATGCTTTCCAGCGCCGCACACCTGGGCATACACCTCTTCCATCTGGTCCAGCGTTCTTTGAAGTGTGAACTTTTCTATCACATGGGATTTTGCAGATTGGCCATACATTTGACGCAAAGCTGGGTCAGATCCGAGCGTTTCAACCGCTTCTGCAATCTTCTCAGGAGAAAAGGGAGGGACGACGATCCCCGTTTTTCCTTGCAGGCATACCTCGGGAAGGCCGCCTACTGTCGTCGTGATCAAAGGCCTTTCCAGATAGGAGGCTTGCAAAGTGGCTTGCGATATCCCTTCATTGGCTGTGCTCAACAGCATAAAAATGTCCATGGCGGCAATTGCTGCATAAGGGGGATCGAGATGACCAGTGAAAGTGACGATCTCCTTAAGCCCGAGCTCATCAAGCTTTGGAAGGAAGTCCTGGAGATGACCTCCGCCGACAACCGCCCATTTGATCTTCTTATTTCCTTTCAATAAAACTGCTGCTTGCAGCAAGTCGCCGATCCCTTTCCATGATCGGACGACACAGACTGTACCTACAAGAAGGTCGCCTTCTTTCAAACCTAGAGAGTTTCGAAAACAGACAACCTCTTCTTGGGAAAACTGGAGTCTGGCAGGATCGACGCCTGTCGGGATGCAGCGGACCTTTGAAGGATTCAGACGCGCTTGCTTTTGGATCACAGGGACGATCACGGAAGATGTTGTGACAACGCTATCGGCAAGCGCTTTATAGAGCAAAAAACTGTTCACGCCTTTGCGGATCGTTGCAGAGAGGTGGCGGGTCCGGATCACTTTTTTGCCTGTGAGGCGCGCTGCGACCCCTCCAATCCAAGCGTCCCAAGAGGAATGGGTATTGACCAGGTCAATCTTGTGCTTCTTAATGATCGCAATGAGCTGAAAGAGGTCTGGAAGGGCTTTTGATTTTTTTAAGGGCGCTTCATAAACGGCAAAACCAGACTGGCGGGCATGCGCCGCTAAGGCCCCTCCGCAAGCTACGGCAAATACCACCTCATGGCCTCGGCTCCTCATCCCTTCCGCTTCGCGCAAAATGCGCATTTCTTGGCCGCCCCACCCATTAGAACTTTCAGTATGTAGTATGCGCATGACGCCCCTTCACTGATTTGATGATCTTTCTATGCCCGGAAGAAAAGGGCAGCTGATCGAGATCAGAGAACCTTATCCATTCGTAACCGGCAACTTCGGCCCTCTTAGAAACTTTCCACGCTGAAGGATATAGCGTTGCCCGATAACGGGTAAAGCTATGCTGAACAGACGGAAGCTCTTCAACAAACTTCGCTGTCAGTTTAAATTGGCATGTCAGAAGATCGCCTAGTAAGGACAGCTCTTCTCCTTCAAGATAGGGAAACTCATAGAGGTCGGCCATCAGACTACCTTTTTTCCCCTTGCTCAACAAGTAAAACCCTTCCGACTCCACAACTGCCACTTGACGGATCAGGCTTGTTATTGCCACCTTTTTGCCCTTGATCGGCAAGAGATCGGCCACCCCTTTCTTTAATCCTAGGCAATGCGATGAAAGAGGGCATGCAAAGCACTTGGGCTGACGAGTGCAGACAGTCGCCCCGAGCTCGATCAGACCCTCTACGACTAGCCACGGTTCCTCATCCGGAAGGATGTTCTGCGCATAATCCCAAATCCATTTTTTGGCCTTCGATGTGCAAACATCCTCTTCCATCGCAGCAAACCGGGACAGCACGCGCACCACATTTCCATCCACTGCTGCTGCTTTTTTGCGAAAAGCAAAGCTCAAGATGGCCCCTACAGTATAGGGACCAAGCCCAGGAATCTTTTCAAGTTCGTCTGGCGTTGAAGGGAGATTGCCGCTGTGATGCTCCATCAAATATTGAGCGCCCCGATGCAAGCTCCTAGCCCGGGAGTAGTAGCCCAACCCCTCCCAAAGCTTAACCACCTCTTCAAGAGAAGCACGGGCTAGGTCTCTTACTGTTGGAAACCGCTGCATCCACCGCTCAAAATAGGAGATGACGACCGCTACCTGAGTCTGCTGAAGCATCACTTCAGAGATCCAGACCGCATAAGGGGTTGGATCTTTCCTCCAGGGCAGGTCCCTTCTGGAGCTCACAAACCATCTTTTAAGCAATTGGGTAGGCAATTTCTGCATGGATCAAACGGGAGGAATATTTTTCCGAACGGCAAAGATAGCCTAATGGGCAAAAAACATCAATGCGCTTCAAATCAATGCTTTAAGAACCTGGCACGCCTTTTGCATCTCTTAACCCTGTTACCTCGACTTTGCACCTTTTTAGGTTCGAGGGCCTTGAAATACTTGCTTTCGGGGGAGTTATTGGTAATGGGGAGGGGTTAAAAAACCCCTTCCCGTTATCAATAATCTCCCAGTTCGACCTACGATCGAATGTCCGAGAGCAAATAGACGAGGCAGGCGGATCTAAAAAGGGGCAAAGTCGAGGTTGCCTCGACTTTGCCCCTTTTTAGGTTCGAGGGCCTCAAAATACTTGCTTTTTTGAGGCGTTGATTCGAAAAACCATACAAAGAGTGCAGACTATGGCGTTGCCAGAACGATCAGATCGATGGGACCAGCTCCATGAAGAATTACGAACGACCCTGCAAAAAGAGATCTTTCTCATGCGCGAACTGCTCGCTAATTTGCATCAAGAAGAGCTATCCTTGATGCTCCAAGACCACGGCACTTATCGGCAGTTGATAAGCCAAAGATCGGACATGGTCGAGAAGTTAAGCCATTTGCGGGTTTTTCGGACAAAGACGACACAGCAGATCTTTGCTTTGCTTGGCAAAAAGACCTCAAGCTCCGACTACGAACAAATTTTTCCCGATACGGAAGAGATCAGCTGCGAGATATTAAATTTGCGGGACCAGCTCATGGCCTTGACGGAGAAGATGAACCGGCAGCAAACGAGGAACCAACATCTCACCGAGCATCCAGAGTACTTGCTATCGCTGCACCACCAGGAAAAAGCCAGGCAGGAGCAGATCAGGCCCAAGCGCAAACCGATAGTTGCCACATACCACATAAAGAAGTAAAATACGTGTTGATGCAACACCCTCTTAAGGAAACTTGTGGAACAAGCTGAAACCAAACCGGCAGCAGGACTTATTTATGGACCAGATAGCCACCACCTCGACCATCTTGGGCCGCTGTGCGAGATCCTCGGGATTCCGCTCATCGTCACCGAAGAAGCGATTGCGCTAGCTGCGAACAAGTACTATCCTAACCTTGACGTCATTTTCTCCGATTATTTCGCCGTTGCGCAGCATCTGATCACTCATTATGAGATTATTTTCTACTCGATCCCCAGGGTCCTTTTCGACGAGGTCTTCTTTTTTGCGCAAAAATTAGCCCAAAAAAAGGTGCATACGATCTGGTGTCCCCACGGCAATTCGGACAAAGGGAACAACATCCCCTACATGGAAGCTCTCCATCGGGAAGAAGTTGCTCTAATGTACGGCCAACAGATGATCGATTTTCTGAAGAGAAAAAACGTCTTAGATCAATTGAAAAGCCGCGTCGTAACGGGAAATTTTCGTTATGCCTATTATCTTCAGAACAAACAATTTTTTGACGCTCTTGCCGATAAGGAGGTCTTCCGGCGCCTCCCTAAATCTGAGAAGACCATTCTGTACGCCCCCACCTGGAAAGACAATGAAAAATCCACTTCCTTCTTCGATGCGGCCACTCCGTTAATTGAGGGCCTGCCTGAGAATTGGAACCTAATTATTAAGCTGCATCCCAACCTTATCTTACAGGAAGAGTTCCAGATCGATTCTTTGATCCACCGCTATGAAGGGCATTCCCGAGTGCTATTTTTGACAGAATTCCCGCCGGTCTACCCCTTGCTGAACCAGATCGACATCTATATCGGCGACATGTCCTCAATCGGATATGATTTTCTTGCCTTCGACCGCCCCATGTTTTTTTTGAATCAGAATGCCCGCGATCCTGAAAGCGACCTCGGACTTTACCTTTTCCGATGCGGCGTTGAGGTCTTGCCTGAAAAATACAAGCAAATCTACCCGATCATCCAAAACTTCTTGCAATTCGAACTCCGGGACTATTCGAAAATCCGCAAGGAAGTTTATGATTACGCCTTCGGTCCAGAAAAACCACTAGAAACCCTCCGCAAAGAGATCACCGCGGTCTATGCATCATTTCCCGACTCCGACCTTAACTTCTACTAGAAGCGTCGCCATTTTGACAGGCCCTTCCACCCACCTAGACCATTTGGGAGTCTTAAGCGCTATTTTAAAAATTCCTTTGATTGTCACAGAAGAAAAGACCTTTCAATTGGCCAAGCGCTACTATCCCCAAATCGATGTATCTTTAATGGACATGTCCGACCTTTCAATGGACTTTCTATGCAGCCAATTCGATGCGATCTTCGAATCAGGCAAATTTTGGGCCTTAGAGCTAAAACCCTTCATGGAAATGCTCTATCGGAAAAAAATGCGCTTTGTATTCTGTCCCCATGGAAATTCTGATAAAGGGCACTCTCTTAAAGAACATCCCGATCAAGATGTCTCTCTGGTATATGGAGGCCATCTCCAAGATCATCTGCAAAAGACTGGGGCCCTGGATAAAATCCGATCGGTCGTTGCTACAGGGAACTACCGGTATCCTTTTTATCAACAGTACAAGGCTTTTTACGATCAGATTGCCGAAGAAGAAATTTTCTCCCGGTTTCAGCAAAAAAGAAAAACGGTTCTTTATGCTCCTACTTGGCAAGACAAAGAAAATCCTAGTTCGTTCTTTCAAGCAACGGAAGAGCTGATCGAACAATTGAGCCCAACTTACAATCTTCTCATCAAGCTCCACCCTTTTCTCATCGAAGACCACATCGGAAAGGTATTGAGCGTACAACATCGGTATGAAAGCCATCCTGGAGTACATTTCGTCGATGAGTTTCCTCCCATCTACCCCCTATTGAACCGCTGCGATATCTACTTAGGGGATTATTCATCCATCGGCTATGACTTCCTCGCTTTTGACCGTCCTCTCTATTTCTATAATCCTATTGAAGACAAGACTATTGAAACAACGCCTCGCCGCTATACAGGATTGGCAACATGCGGGATTGAAATCCCCCATTCGCAAAAATGCACATTAAATCGTTTTTTTGAAGAGACGCTTTCCAATTCCCTAAACGATCTTAGTACAATAAGAAAAGCACTATATTCATACGCATTTGGAAAGGAAAAAAATCCTGAAACCCTGCAAAAAGAAATTTTTGAGGCTATGAATACACGAGAAGGTTCGGTGAACCTTCGCAGTGAGGAATAGGTGAAGCAGCCTTGGCTGCGAACTGGTCCTTTTATTCGCAGTTGCCTCGATAGACAAAAAAAACCTCGCAAAATGCGAGGTTTTTTCATTGTAAAATGAAGGTTAGCAGAAGCTGTCAGCTGGAACTTCTTCTTCGTCGCTGTCTGCAGCGAAAAGGCTGTCAGCCGCAACTTCTTCTTCATCAGCATCAGCAGCTAAAAGGCTGTCAGCTGGAACTTCTTCT
>JAFEGF010000218.1 GCA_018240225.1 Verrucomicrobiota bacterium | reverse complement strand
GCCCACCAGTTCGCAGCCAAGGCAGCTTCACCTGCTCTTCACTGAGAAGGTCCGCTGGACCTTCTAGTGCGTCAGCAGCCTCAAAAGGGCGATTTTGCAGGGCAAATGAGTTTTGCAACTGCCTCAAAGAGGAAGATCGATGGGACATGAACATGCATCGCCTTGCTGCCAAGGCCATACTCCGCAGACCCATGGCAAAGCTCTGTATATCTCAATTGCCATCGCGTTCATCTTTATGCTGATCGAAGTGGTCGGAGGATGGATCGCAAACAGCTTGGCGCTGATCAGCGATGCGCTCCACCTGTTCACCGATGTCGGCGCTCTTTCACTAAGCTTAATTGTCCTACGGATCGCCCACTGGCCCAAAACTCCGAGCATGAGCTATGGCTACCAACGTGCTGAAATTTTAGGCGCTCTAGCAAGCGCCCTTTCCCTTTGGGCGCTGTGCGGCGTGCTGATCTATGAAGCGATCATGCGTTTGATCACGCCCGAGCCGGTCCAAGGCCCGATCGTCTTTGTCATCGCTACAATCGGCCTCTTTGCCAATCTGATGATGATGCGCATCTTGCATCCTTCCCAAGGACAAAATATCAACATCCGGGCAGCCTACCTCCATGTCCTCGGCGACCTGCTCGGCAGCGCAGGGGTCATCATCGGCGGCGCTGTCCTTTGGTGGACAAAGTGGTACCCGATCGACCCGATCATCACGATCCTTTTCAGCTTAGGGATTGTGTACGGATCAGGAAAGATCATTCGGGAATCGGTCTCGATCTTGATGGAGTCTGCACCATCTGGGATCGATCCTTTGAAAATTGAGCAGGACCTTCTAAGGATCAGCGGCGTGCGCGAAGTGCACGATCTGCATGTATGGGCCGTATCCCATAAAAAAATTGCTTTAAGCGCCCACCTCGTCGCCGAAAATACCCATGGAGCTCTCAGCGAGGCCCACCGGATCGTCGAGTCCAATTACGGCATCCAACATATGACCTTCCAAGTCGAAGATCCTGAGCAGTTCGAATCCAAATATTGCTATGACTGCGCAATTAAATAACCCAGTCTCAAAATGTAAAAATTAATCCTCCGCCTATGCTATATTGCCAAGCGCTCTTATCCCCTACACTTGAACTCAATTGAGGCCGAGATTCGCTTTCTACAAGTCCTAGAGATGTATATCTCCCAAAGACATTGATAGCTAAACATTCAATGATCCGACTGACAATTCCCATTTCAGCATTCCAAATCGCGTTGACGTTCCGTGTAAAAAACACTAGGTCTACGTCAGAAAAACTGTTTATGCCCGTTGCCATTAGCTTCATCGTTAAAGAATTGATCCCCACACCCCCGCCCATACCTGCATAGAGATTGATCCAGCGACTTTTGAAGAAGTCCCAATAGAGATCAACCATAAACTGGTCTGAATAAAACTCTATTACCGCATTGTTAAACACTTGCGGTGCATTAACATCTATAAAATAATTCCTAACTTTTCTTTCACCTTCAAAGACGTGTGTATAATGAAAATCAACCCTCAATGGAATACGTGAAGTTCCGAAATTCTTTCCAATAAATAGATCTAAAGATGGAACTCCTTGCCCACCCTGCTTATCTCGTTTAAAACCTGGAGTGTCATCCTGTTTAAGGGCTAGAAGATCCAATTCGAAGAAGTAATGGGTATAAGCAGCGTTGGCTCCAATATAATAGTTCTTTTCTTTTAGCTTTTTGCTCTTTGAAGAAGGGGATCTTTCTCCTGTATCCGTCAAGCCATTTTGGTTTGATGCGCCGCTCACTAAAGAAATAGGCTGGAGTTCTTGATCCTCTAAATAACCGAATCCATACTCCTCATCCCAGTCCATTTCCTCATTAGTCTTGTACTCCGCTTCCGATAGTTCTCCACCCTCATTAAAATCTTGGAAAAATTGTTCGGAAAAAACTGGCAAAAAGAATGCAAAAGCGAAAAGTGAAAGGTATCGTTTCATAGGTTCCCTTATTTCGTGATAATGAACATCTCAAAAAATATTAGGTGTCATGTCATTTAGAAAGATTTCTTACAACTATTCATCATTTCCGGTTTTTTCTAAAACATTTTTACATGAACTTATCCGCTATCTAGAGAAGATCGGTTGGGAAAAAATATTAAGATGATTTTATCCAGTAAAAGAACGATTTCTTCGATAAGCTGGATCGGTTATACTGGCTAATATGCGTACAATCCTTTTTTCACTTTTCCTTTCGTTGCTCTCACTTGACCTCTCCTATTGCGCAGAGGCTCCTGGATTTGCTTTGAAAGAAAAATACCAAAATGCGCACGCAGGCGACTTTATCGTCACGGAGCAGGACCACACCTACAGCCTGCTGTTCATTCGCGAAATCACTGCAGACCACCTCCTCTTGGAAGAGATCGCAGTACCCGATACCCAGATCAACCTCAATAGCATTGTTTGGAGCGATTGGGTCAAAGCAAAGGCCCCCGGCCATACCTCCTGGACCCTATACGAGCTCGATTCCCTCTCCGGCAGCTTGATCGAAGCATTTTCTTACAGCAAACGGGGATGGCTTTACTTAGACGAGACCCAGCAGTTTTTATCAAAACTCCTCTGCCTTCCCCTTACAAAGCTGAGCAATGCAGACCGGAGGAAGATCGGTCCTCAGCCGCAATCGCATGAAGAGGACCGGCGCGCTGTTTGGAACCCTCCACTTACTGTTGAAGGAAAGAAACAGCCCAAACCCCAATTTGACGTCTGGAAAGGGGTATGGCCGGAAGATGGGACGCAGATGGGCAAATGCATCGTCGAGCTCTACTTTTCAAAGGACGATCCTGCATTTCCCTTTCCCTATTGGATCGAGGTCAAAAGCCCCCATTACGCCTTCAAGCTGCGCTCCGTCGATTCGGGCAGCGGGATCGCTTCTGCTTACACGGGTGCAATGCCCCACCGGCCGCCTCAGTTTGCTTCTCCGCTTCAAAAAATAGAAGGCGCTTACCGACTATCGATCAACTCGCCACTCTATTACCAAACCTTCCATCTCTACGCGATCGACCTCTCCGATCCGGTAAGGAAGACCATTCCGATCCCCCATCAGCTAAAAAGAGAAGCAAAAAGTGAAAGAGTCCATCTCTATATTTCTGAAGAATGCTTGACAGCGCGCTTGAGCCCAAACCATCGTTATCAATGGGTCATTATTCCTGAAGAGGATGGAAAGATCTACGTCGAATCAGATGAAATATTGACATGGAAGCACTGATCCATTTCCGACCGGAACCTAATCCGATCGGAAACGGCATAGAACGACTTAGGTACCAGTTTCAGCTTTAATCTCTCTACCTTCTCCAGAAGGTGAAGCCTCCGCTTTTTTGGTCAAAGCCTCGAGCTTAGCTTCTAGATCTGCTTTTTTAGGAACAACAGGCGTGGTCCAATTGTCCACAGTACGCGTCCAATAGCCAAGCGGAAGACCTTTGTTGTCGACAATTTGGCAGAACATCTGGACCGATCCTGCAGTGGCTGTTTGAAGCTGTGCTATCATTTTCTTTTGCAAAAAGTCTGCTTGTCCCCAAAGCTCACCGAGCTCTTTAACATACTGGACACATGTCTCATTTGCCTTTGCAACCTCGGCGCTAAGCTCACCGC
>JAFEGF010000217.1 GCA_018240225.1 Verrucomicrobiota bacterium | reverse complement strand
CTCGAAGATCATCTGCTCTACGACGTGCTTCTTGAGAGTTGAGTTGTGCATTGATCTTACCCGAACGTTCTTGATCTTTGAGAATTTCAGCACGGTGATCCCAATAACCGATTTCCTTAATTAATCGATCATGAACGGCAGAACGAGTTTTTCCTATCCATTCCAGTTTTCTTGTTTTTACTTCGTTCAAGTGTTTTGGCACAGCGTCCTCAATGGCATAAGTGAGTGCTTGATTTTCTAAATCGCGATGAATCCAAGCGCATTCAGATCGGGCTAAAAATTTGTCAACATCAGGCTCTTTTGGGGTAAGTGGTCGGTAATCAAGATATGGGGCATATTCAAGTCTATGAGTATTGCCTTTTGAGTCCAGTTCTACATGGAGCATTTGCTTTGAAATTGTTCGTCGTTCGCCATTTTTTGTTTTGCTTGCGTCTTGAATAGAGTGTTCAAGATAAAATAACATACGAGGCTCTGTTCCATAATCTCGTTCATCTACCAGAATTGTACCTTGCCGCAAGAGGTCGCGATAGCGTTCCAGAATTAAGTCAAGTGTGGCATCGAGCAGTGCATGTCCGGGACATACAAAAGCAGCAAGTGGTTGACCTTGTGGTGAAATCAAGGGTTTTTCAAATACAATTCTCTCGTATTTTTGCAAGACTGGCCCTCCAATGCCAATTAATCGGTCTCGGTTGCGAATGGGTGCGGGAACTTGCGTGATTTCATAGCGACGAGGTTCTCGTTCGCGAATTTGGCCGCCTAGATGTTGAAACGATTCTAGGAAAAAGGATTCAATATAGTGTGGTTGTAGGCGACGAGCATCTGCACGTTCCATTTCTTCACGAATGTGCACAATACGAGTAATATCCATGCTATCATGACTGAGAGAGCGTTCTTCGATTAGGTCTTGAAGATGAGGGCGATTGACGGCATTAGAAATGACCTGAGTCAATTTGTCACGGACTTCAGGCTGTTCCCCATAGCGGATAGCCTCAATCAATAAATCACGTAGAGGTTTCCCTTCAAACTGAAGCCTACCAAGCACGTCGTACACCTGGCCGCCAAGAGCCTCGCGCGCCTGTTCGAGTTTTTCTAGTAATGTGCGATAAACGGCGCCTTCTCGTGTTTCAACAGCTAAAAGGTTCCAAAGATGGCAAACTTCTGTTTGACCAATACGGTGTATACGCCCGAATCTTTGTTCCAAACGGTTCATGTTCCATGGAAGATCATAATTGACCATTAAATGAGCCCGCTGGAGGTTTATTCCCTCTCCAGCGGCGTCGGTAGCGATTAATATTTGTACTTCAGGATCGTGTTTAAACGCCTCTTGAGCTTTCAACCGCTCTTCGCGTCCCATTCCACCATGAATCACAACAATAGAGCCTTTATTTCCAAGGAATGTGCTTATGCGGTTTTGAAGATAGGTTAGAGTGTCTCGATGTTCAGTAAAAATAACGAGTTTTTGTCGCTGCGAATTTGATTTGAACAGCTCTGCAAGCAAACTAGCTAACTCGCGCCATTTACGATCTTCCCCGCTATTGCGAACCTTTAGTGCCAAAGCTTCAAGTTCTAAAAGAATCATGATTTCTGTTTTAAGTTCCTTGATTGAACGCGAAGCCGTAGCCTGATCGAGAATTTCCTGAGAATCGGAGCTTTCTTCTTCGTCTAGATGTTCAGTTTCTTCTTCATCAAAATTAGGTGTCCCAGCAGCAATTAATTCGGCAACCATTCCTCTCTGTAACAGTTCAGCTTCTCGTAAACGATCTTCAAGCTTTTTGCGGCGGCGTGTTAGGGATTGATAGATGGCTTCAGGAGAAGAAGCAAGACGGCGCTGAACGATTGTAAGTGCAAATCCTACCGTGCCAGCACGTTTGTCATTCAAGAGAGCTTCAGCGCGATTAAACTCCTCACGTATATAGTCGGTGACTTCTTTATACAGTTGGGCTTCAATTTCCGAGAGCTTATAAGGAACCATGGTAGCTCTTCTCTCAGGAAAAAGAGGAGTGCCATCAAACTTCACCAAGTTTTCTTTTACCATGCGTCTCATCAAATCAGACACTTCTACCTGGTGTGCACCATCACGAAAACGACCTTCAAATCGATCGCCATCGAGCAGAGCTAAAAAAAGCTGGAAATCTTCTTCTTTTCCATTATGTGGGGTTGCAGTCATTAGAAGGAAATGACGGGTAATTCCCGATAATAATTGGCCCAGGCGATATCGTTTTGTGTATTTAATTTCTCCACCAAAAAAGGATGCAGAGAGTTTATGAGCTTCATCGCAAACTACAAGATCCCAGTAGCAGTCAGGCGATTTTAGTTTGTGTTGTAATTCTTCATTTTGTTTCAGTTGGTCAAGTCGGGCGATTACAAGATTATTTTCTTGGAGCCAATTTCTAGTTCGAGAGACCTCAAGTTTTTCGTTCGTCAGGATTTCAAAAGGTAGATGAAAGCGTTGATTGAGTTCATCTTGCCATTGTTCGACAAGACTGCCAGGACAAACGATCAAACAGCGTTGTAAATCCCCCCGGATCAGTAATTCTTTAATTAATAGTCCTGCCATAATGGTTTTGCCTGCGCCAGGGTCGTCTGCAAGGAGGAAACGCAAAGGCTGACGAGGTAGCATAGACTCATATACTGCGGTGATTTGGTGTGGTAGTGGGTCAACGCTAGACGTATGAATGGCAAGCAATGGATCGAAGAGATGCGCAAGCCGGATTCGATTCGCTTCCGAAACAAGTCGAAACAATGAACCATCTCCATCGAAACTCCAAGGTCTGCCTTGATTTACGATCGAAAGACGAGGTTCATCATGACGATATAACAGTTGATTTCCCAGCCCTCCGGTTTGCGTTTTGTAGGTGAGCTCAATAGCTTGAGTGCCAAACCACTTCACATTAACGATGGTCACTAGACTATCAGTTAAAATTCCTTGAATGGTAGCGTTTGGTTTTAGATCTTCGAGTTTAAACATCTTGAGATTCCTTAAAAATTCTCTTAATTGTTTATATTGCATGAAAGTATATCTAAAAATCGTGTAAACGCAATTAAAGCATTTATTTTATTTATCTCTTGTTAAGCATTTGTTTTATTATTTAAATTAAAAGATTGTATTTAAGAAGTGCGGAAGTCGAAGTTTGACATTCAAATGATTTGAAATTAATAGTAACAATCAAGTGATTAAGAGTTTGGTTGTTTCTGGTTCTGAATAGTTTTTCAAACTAAGGCGTTCTAAAATTGATGATTTCTTCAAGTATCACAGATGCTTCTATCTTGATCGTCCTTGCGGTATAGGCAAACCATCTTCCTTTCCATTTACCCTTAACAATGCTGTCGATTCTCTTCTTAAAAAAAATTGAAAAAAATAAATCTGAAAATAAGTCTCATCCGTTTTGCTTTGAAAATAAGATTAATGCAATTCCTTTCTCACATCCCGATTTCGAAGATTGGCGAGCAAACTTTAAAGGAATTCAGTTTTAACATAAGCCAACCAATTTAATTATTATTGGTGCAATCGATGATCTCTGGATGAATAATGATGGAGAACTCGTCTTAGTTGATTACAAACCCACGAGAACAAAGGAACCAATGGCTTTGGTGAAGATCTTGATTTTGGTGGGATTATCCGCTGTATCGGCCCAAAGCACG
>JAFEGF010000216.1 GCA_018240225.1 Verrucomicrobiota bacterium | reverse complement strand
TCAGACAATTTTTAAAGTGCAAAAAATCCCCTGGCCGGGGATTCTGGGGAGCTTTTTTGTTTTACGCGACCGTTTGAAAATCAGATTGTTAAGGTTTTATCGGCGGGAATTGCTGATAATTTTAAAAAATTTCTTGTTTGTATTTTTTGGCTATAATTCAATGTGAGTAGAAAATTTGAATTGTTCGTGTTATTAAATCAGCTTCGAATTAATTGTATAAGTTGTTGTTTTCCAATAAGATGAGTCTTTTTGCCTGATGATTTATCGATTGAAAATGTTTAAATATGTTTATTTGTTTTTTTAAATATGATATAATAAATTTACTTAATATTAATTTGGTGTATTTATGTCTGCATCATCTGAAGTTAGTTCTAAAGTTAAAGCTGATTGGGTAGAGTTAATTAACGAGCAACTTGATAAATTGTCAGTCCATAGCCCTGCAGAGGCGAAAGCAGTTTCTGTTGCTTTGAGTTCACTGGCGGGACTATGGGGTGAATTTTTACAAGGCCACTCCGATCTTCGAGTTGCAGAGGCGGCTCAGAGAGTTTTAAGCCAAGTACAGGACTCATTGCCGAAAGATCTATCAGAGCCTCTTAAGAAAAGGATCGAATCGATCCAGGAACTGTTAGCTGAGCCGGATCTGTATGTTCAAGTCCCAGATAATTTTTTGCAGTTTCAGAACACCATCTTAGAGCGGATACGTGGAAAGATCGATGAGCTTGGCTCTATTGATGAAAGCACGATTTCACAAAGGGTAGCCGAAAGGGCAGCTCAAGTTGCCGCAAGAGATGAAGCTCAAGCAGTGATGCAAGGAAAAAGGATGCCGTCTCCGGTTGATGATGCAGCGACTTTGTCCGAGCACCAGGGGCATTGGTCTTATCAGATTTATACGTCGTTCAATGAATTGGCAGCATCGCAAGAACGCCCTTTGTTTACCGCACAAGAGGTTGATGATATGTTAAGCGCCTTGGGCGATCGGAGCGATGCCGAATTTCAAAGAATATTCGGTCAGCTTTGGGACTTGTATACCTCCGATCCCGATCTGTTTGCTGATCGGACCCAGATCATCAATCATGTTGTCTTGAAGCTCAAATTATGGCCGGAAATTGTCAAAAGCCTACCTGATCAGGACCTTAGCCACGTTAAGAATTTGGATGAGATCAAGGCGTTTTTAGCCGATCCAAATTCAAAGCCGCTTTTAACGAGTATTAAAAAGCTCGATCTTTCATCGAAAGAGCTGTGGGTCGTCCCAAAAGAAATTGGACTGCTGGCGGGGCTTGCCGAGCTGGACTTGTTCAATAATCAATTGGACCGCTTGCCTTCCGAAATCGGCAATCTAATGGGCCTGAAGGAACTGGGCTTGGGTGTAAATCGGATAACGATTCTTCCTAATTCCCTACTGGAGATGACCCGATTGACGACGTTGCATCTAGGCACCAACATGGTCACTACTTCGCCGCCGGGATTATATGAGAACGTTGCGCTTAACCTGATCTGGTCCCGATTGCAAAGCCAACTTGAGGGCGCCGATCCTGAATTGGATGCGCATGGGATCAGGGCTTTTTTCAATGATCCTGAGAATGCATCGAAGCTTGAAGGAATCAAAGTGTTAGACCTCAATGGACTCAACCTTAAAATTCTTCCTCCTGAGATTGGAAGATTAAAGGGACTAACAGAATTGAACTTGGACTGGAATGATTTAAAAGAACTGCCAGATGAGCTGGGATTACTTACGAAGTTGGAAAAAATCATCTTGAGCATTAATCATTTTGACTTGTTTCCGCCTGTCCTCACGCAGCTAAAAGCATTAAAATACTTGAGCTTAGACGGAAATCTTCCTGTAGGAAGAATTGTCAATAACAGTGTCGTGATGATGACTGTCATTCCTCCTGTTGTGAGAGAGACCATTGCATTGAATTGGATCTGGCCCAAAATTGCTGAACAATTAGGTATTGAAGCCGCCCTTCATCATGCGGATGAGATCAAAGCTTATCTGAGCGATCCGCAAAATGAGCCTGTCTTACGCAACGTTCGGGAACTGAACTTGACCGATTTGGACATTGAGGTGATTCCAGAGTGTCTGACACATTTAACGGGATTGGAGATGCTGTTTTTGAAGCCGTTTGCGATAAGGAGTTTTTGGGATATGCCTATGCCTGTTCCTCATGTATTAGTAGCGAGCATGAGCTTTAATAGGATGTTCCGGACTGTAGGGGAAAAACTGGGATTGGATGGAATGCCTCGTGGGTCGGTTGCGATCCGAGAATATTTGGCCAATGAAGGAGTACGGGCGCGTCTTGCAGAAGTTACAGAGCTTGATCTTTCCAATGTTGGGATAAGGGTGCTGCCGCAAGAGATCGGGTTATTTACTGGGCTGACGTCTTTAAACCTTGGAGGAAATTCACTGGTGGAGCTGCCAGAGGAGATCGGCGAGCTTACTCAGCTTAAGCACCTCGACATCAGCCGGAATATGTTTCAAACTCTTCCAGGTTTTTTGAAAAATTTGCAAGCTCTCGAGGTGTTGAATGCGGAGAGCAATCAGATCAAAACGGTCCATCAAAGCTTGGCGGACCTGGACAATTTGAAAGAGTTCCGCTTAGGCAGAAATCCCATGACGATCATCTTTGGAAGAATTGCTCAAAAATTTAGCCGGATTATTAGGATTTAAAGAGCCCGCTTAAGAATCGCTCGGCATTGCCATGGGCGATTTTTTGAAGTTGATCTTCTTTCAGAGAAAGCTTTGTTGCCAAAAGATCAAGGATCGATGGGTAGCACTCTGAATTGGCGTATTCTTTGAAGAATGCATTCTTTGTTTGATATTTGCTTAAATGATCGGGGAAGTCGGCGTCGCAGAAAAAGTCGGCGCCAAATGCCAGGGAGTCTTGCGCTCCAAGCGATAGCGCATATTCAACATGACGGACTAGTGCGGACGGGTCGCTTTTATGGATGAAGGCGGCTAGTAGGTTAATACCCATTAGGCCTTTTCGGCGGACAAGTTCTTGGACAAGCCAATTGGGCATGTTGCGCGGTTCGTCTGTGATGGCCCTGTAGTTGGAATGGCTGGCCAATACGGGAATTTTCAAGTTTTCCTGATCGAGATGGTTAAGGATCCCTTCTGCGAGGGGATCGGACGTGTGGCTGAAGTCGATGGCAATCTGCTTGCCAGCCATCCACTCAAGAAGCCGCTTCCCATCTTCTTTTAATCCGTTTTGCGATCCTACGCCGCCTCCGAACCGGTTCTCTCCATTCCACGTCATCCCAATGTAGAGGATGTGCTTCAACTCCTTATGGATCTGTTCGAGGCGCTCCAACGATTGCGCCAAGGGTTCAGACTCCTCGGAAAAGCCGGAGGCATTTTCAAAAGCGGGAATGAACTGGACGGGAGCTAAGGAACTGGCAAATGTTTCAGGGGTGTAGAGCGCGCAGTCTTGGGGAGAGTGCGCAGTCAGTTTTTTAAGCAGCTTGAGCTGTTCTTGCCCTATCCAGGTGCTCCCCTTTTGGGTTAGCGAGTAGATTGCAAGGGTCTGGAGCTTGACGCGCCCTTTTTTAAGCTGAGGCAATGAGCTGCGGCTGATCGGATCGTTCGGCGTCCTTTCCTTGCCCATGCTGAGATAGGTAAGAAGATCGCAATGCAGGTCGATGATCG
>JAFEGF010000215.1 GCA_018240225.1 Verrucomicrobiota bacterium | reverse complement strand
AGAAAGGAATTGGATGAGCTCGTAATGCGGTATGATCAGCTCTACCTGATCTGGTGTTTGGCAGTTATTAATGATACAGGAATTTTCGAGGGAGGGCTCTTCTCTTCAGCATCTCCAAAAGGAGTTGCTGTCCATTTTGGCAACAACCAATACGGAGAAGGGGTCCATACAAGAGATGTTTTCTATCCTACGGAGGCATTTGATGACGCAGCATATTTTAAACAATTTTTGCCGCCTGACCTCTCTTCTAATTTAAGTTCCCAGATTGCTGTTTATCGTCCTTTTAACCAACCCCATGTTTTCTTTGGGAACACAGCCCAGTTCAAGGTCAAAGATGGAGAGGTGGAAAAGCTCGGATATCTAACATTGGGGCTTGATGCCGATGTGATCCTTCAAAAACTTGTTCTTTCGACCCATCAAACAGCCTTGCTGGTGTCCAGCGATAAGCTGATGGGAGGATTTTCAGATCGGGGAGGGAGGTTTGATATCAATCAGAATTCAGATTTGCCGATCTCTTCATTTTTGACAAATAAATCAGGGACAATCCAATGGGGCGATGATTCTTATTACTTTATCACGATGACCCCTTTTTCTTATCTCGATATCCACTTTGTCTTGTTAAACCCTGCATCTAAAGAATTTGCCCTTCTCGACAGCTTGGACAAAAGCGCATCGCAAGTTGTCGAGGGAATCTTAATCCGTATCCATTTGATCGGCCTTTCTGTCTTAATCCTTGCGGTCATCATTTTGCATTATCTATCGCGCAGGATCACACAGCCGATCTCTCAGCTGGCAACGGCAACCTGCGAGATCGGCGAAGGCCATTTGGAAGAGGTCGAAATCCCGATCCCATCTGAAAAAGATACGGATGAGGTCGCTTCCCTTTGCCGCAGTTTTGAGCACATGGTCAAAGGCCTTCAAGAAAAAGAGAAGGTGAAAGCTGTTCTCAACAAAGTGGTCTCGCAAGAGATCGCGCAAGAGATCTTAAAAGGGCACATCCGTCTTGGAGGGGAAGAAAAGAAGGTGTCGATCCTTTTCGCCGACATCCGTAATTTTACGAAAATGACCCAGAACATGTCTCCAAAAGAGATCATCGATCTGCTCAATGTCTGCATGACAAAAATTTCATTTCTGGTTGATCAGCATGGAGGGGTCATCGATAAATATGTGGGCGATGAGGCAATGGCCTTGTTCGGAGCTCCGGTGGAATCGCCCAACTCTGCATATAAGGCGATTTTAAGCGCCATTGGAATGATTGAAGCTCTGAAAAAGTGGAATGATCAGAGAAAAAAACAGGATCTTCCATCCGTAGAAATGGGCATCGGCATCCATACCGGGACAGTCCTTGCGGGAAATATGGGAGCAGAAAATCGGCTGAACTATACCGTGCTTGGAAGCAACGTGAACTTGGCATCACGGCTATGCTCGGCAGCGGACGGGATGGAGATATTAATTTCAGAAAGCACTTTGAAAGAACCTATGGTCATGGATAAGATCTTTTACGAAGAAATTCCTCCAATGACCTTTAAAGGATTCGACCTGCCTGTCGTCGTCTACCGGGTGAAAGGGTTTAAATAATGGAGCTAATTGAAAAACTCGGAAGCCGGGAAAAATCGATGATTTTGAGTCAGTTTGCCAGCTGCGCATGCAGCCAAAGCGCTGTTCCCGAGGACATACTCCTAGTGAGTAGGACTCGGGAACAGGGTGGCAAAATGGCTCAAAAGGGCGATTTTACCGGTTTCTGGAGTTTCAATTGGCTCAATGGATTTAACGTATGATCAAAGGCCTTAACTTTCGGCAGAAGATCTTATTCAGCCAAATTGTGCTATTCATCGCTTTTACCCTTTGCGCATTTCCCTTTATCGGCAGGACCGTCAGACACATCGTTTTCGATACCCTGCGCTACAACAGCTGCGGCTTGATCACCGTGCTGGAACAGTCCCCATCCGAAGAGCAGATGGTCCATACCTTGCAAAATATGGACAACTCGATCTTTTTTGGCGCTTCGCTTTTTGACGGCACAGGAAGGATCCTTTACGACTCCTCCCTCGGATCCTTTACCGATGAAAAATATGTCCCCTTTTATCCTAGCCTCCATGAAGAGGTCTTAGAAGCTTTGCACAAGAATGTCGTTTACAGGGTCGGCACATCCAATATCACCCATGTGAAGCTAGCCTATGTAATCATGGCTTTTGAGGCGCATGGCCATACTTACATCTTAAGAACTTCGTTTTCCTATGCCCAGGTTGAAGCGTTTGCCCAGGAGTTTAAGTTTTGGTATTTGGTTTTTTGTTTTTTAGCTCTCGTCTTTTTTGGCGCCTTGACGTGGTTGGTCTTCCATCGGATCAACTTTCCGATCCAGCAGATCATCACGGCAATCAAGCCTTATCAAATGGGCAAAGTCGACACGGTGCCCGCTATCCACTTAAGCAAAACAATTGATCCCGAAGATGATTTTTATAAGTTGGCCCAGACCCTCAATTCCCTTTCCGACCGCCTGCGCCTCCAAATCCAAAATATCACCGATGAGCGCAACGAAAAAGAGGCCATTTTGGAGTCCTTGGGAGAAGGCGTGATCGCCGTCGATGCCGAAATGACAGTGCGCTATATCAATTTCGTCGGCAGCAAGATGATCGGGATCCCTAAACGGCACATTCTGACAAAGCCTTTTTCCGTTATTCCCGATAAGCCGATGACCCCTTTATTGGAAAGGTGCCAGCAAATCCTCATCGCTTGCCAAGAGAAGCAGGCGATCTTGACCGATTCGATCACTTTAGGAGAAAACAAGAAGATTTATTTGGACCTGATCGCCGCTCCTAAAACGCAGCGCAATGGGGCCATCCTTGTCCTCCAAGACAAGTCCAGCCATTACCGCGTCTTGGAAATGGGCAAAGATTTTGTTGCCAACGCATCCCATGAACTCCGCACGCCGATCACCATCATCAAAGGCTTTGCTGAAACCCTTCAAGATATGCCTGAGCTTCCGCGGGAAATGATGGTCGACATCACTGAAAAGATTGTGCGCAACTGCCAACGGATGGACAACCTAGTCAAAAATCTATTGACCCTTGCAGATATCGAAAATCTTCCAGAGACCCGTTTCCAAGAGTGCGATTTGAGCCTTCTTATTGAAAACTGCCGGCAAGTTGTCCTCGCCGTTTATGAAACTGCCCGGATCGACATCGACAAGATAAAAGAGCCGGTCGCTGTTTTTGCCGATCCTGATATCTTAGAACTTGCCATCATCAATCTGCTCGATAACGCGTGCAAGTACTCGACGCCTCCAGCCCATATCACGGTCAAGATCGATCAGGCGGATGAGGAAGTATCAGTCAGCATTTCAGATCGAGGGATCGGGATCCCTGAGCAGGATTTGGAAAGGATCTTCGACCGTTTTTATACTGTGAACAAGGCCCGTTCGCGGCGGCTTGGAGGAGCAGGGCTTGGCCTCTCGATCGTCAAGACGATCATTGAAAAGCATGATGGAACGATCTCTGTTTCTTCTGAACTTGGAGTAGGGACGACGTTTACAATTTTCCTTCCGGCAAACCGCCCCTTTTCATAAGACCTCTTGCGATACACTAACAAGATGAAAAACCGGTTTTTGACAAGTTCGGTTCGTGCCAAATTTCCGATTCTTCATGTTGGTTGTGTATATACTGCTTCCACTTCAATCGTAGAGACGCTTTTGACTTTTGCATCCCTA
>JAFEGF010000214.1 GCA_018240225.1 Verrucomicrobiota bacterium | reverse complement strand
AAGAAATTGGCGGAAGAGGTAGGATTCGAACCCACGGTCGGTTGCCCGACTTCTGTTTTCAAGACAGACGCAATAGGCCACTCTGCCACTCTTCCGCACAGAAGAGTCAAAATTATACAAAACAAAACATATTTCTCAACTAGAAAAACTGATTCACACTTGCTCGAGGAAGCGGAGGTCGTTTTCTGTGAACATCCGGATATCGTTCACTCCGTAGCGGAGCATTGCGGAACGCTCGATCCCCAGTCCCCAAGCAAAGCCTGAATAGACTTCCGGATCGATCCCGCCGTTCTTGAGCACTTCGGGGTGGACCATTCCAGCTCCGGCGACTTCCAGCCAGCCGGTAAACTTGCAGAGACGGCACCCTTTTTGCTGGCATGCCATGCAGCCGATATCGACTTCCAGCCCAGGTTCCACGAACGGGAAGTAGCTTGGGCGGAAGCGCATCTGGACCTTTGTTTGGAATACCTTGCTCCAGAACTCCTCCATGGTGGCGAAGAGGTCGGCAAAGGAAACCCCTTTGTCGACATATAGCCCTTCGATCTGATGAAAGAAGACGTGGGACCTGGCGCTGATCGTCTCATTGCGGTAGACCGTGCCGGGGGCGATGATCCTGATCGGAGGACGGTGGGTCTCCATCACGCGCAATTGGGTGTTCGAAGTATGGGAGCGGAGGAGCATGTTCGGCGTGATGTAGAAGGTGTCCTGCATATCGCGGGCGGGATGGTCGGGAGGAAAGTTGAGACCTTCGTAGTTGTAGTAGTCGGAATCGATGTCTGGCCCGTACTGAACGGAAAAGCCCATGCCGGAGAGGATCTCGATCATCTCGTCCATCATGAGGGAAAGGGGGTGTTTGCGGCCAAGGCGGCGGCGGCGGCCAGGCATGGTGACGTCGATCTTCTCTTGCGCGATCTGCTGGGCTTGCTCAACATCGGCGTAGCTTGCAAGGGCTTGCTCGCAAAGGCGGGCAAACTCTTCTTTGAGCTCGTTGATGACTTTGCCTAAGTGGGGGCGCTCATCGGCCGGGGCCTCGCGCAGATGGAGCATCAGGTCTTGGACAGGTCCCTTTTTTCCTAGGTACTTGACCTTGAGCTGTTCGACATCTTTGCTGAACTTGACTTGTTTGAGGTCGTCTTGGAATTGGTTGCGTAGAGAAGAGATCCGTTGTTGCACAATGCACCTCGAATTGGATCGACTTATGAGATTAAAAAAACCCATGCCGCCAATGCAGCATGGGCTATATAGGGAGCAAGAAGCTTACTTAAGCTAATGCTTTCTTAGCAGCTCCAACAACTTCTGAGAAGCTATTTGGATCGCGAATTGCCATATCGGAGAGCATCTTGCGATTCAATGTGCATCCAGCTTTTTTGAGGCCGTCGACCAACTTGCTATAGGACATACCGTTGATCTTAGCGCCAACGCCGATCCGCATGATCCACAGTTTGCGGAAGTCGCGTTTGCGTTGTTTACGATGACGGTAATTGAATGCGAGGGCGGAAAGCACTGCGTCCAATGTCAGTCTCTTGTGATTTTTTCGATCGCCGACAAATCCTTTTGCGCGCTTCATCAGACGTTTGCGCGAACGGTTTCTAGCCACCGCGTTTGTGACTCTTACCATGGTATTTCTCCAATTATCTTAAATTATTCAACACCCATTAGGCGGGCATACATTTTTGTTTGGCCTTTATCTACAAGCGTCTGCTTTCTCAAACGGCGCTTACGCTTAGAGGCCTTCTTCGTTAAAATGTGACGGCGGCCAGGTTTGCTGCGCTTTAGCTTGCCAGTTCCAGTCACTTTAAATCTCGCTTTGACAGCTTTTCGTGTTTTCATTTTAGTCACGGTCATTCTCCACAGATAAATTTATGCATTCGGTTTTTTCTTGGCTCCAGGAGCTAAAACAACAGACAGATTGCGACCTAGCATTTTAGCTGGCGACTCTGGAGCTGCCACATCAGCTAAGTCTTCGCAAAACCTCTGTACCGCCTTTCTGCCATACTCAGAGTGGAGCATTTCTCGTCCGCGGAATGTGCAGGTCACCCGGACCTTATTGCCTTTGGCAATAAATTCACGCGCGTGCTTCATCTTGACCTGAAGGTCGTGGTCATCGGTATTAGGCTTGATCTTGATCTCCTTAACCTTGACTTGATGCTGCGACTTCTTCTGCTCTTTCTCTTTCTTCGTCAATTGATAACGGTATTTGCCGTAATCGATAATTTTACAGACAGGAGGCTCTGCATTAGGTGCGATTTCCACCAGGTCTAAACCCGCCTGTTCCGCGCGTGTAAGAGCTTCTGGCAGCGTCAACACCCCAACTTGTCCGCCATCTTCATCGATGACGCGCACTTTCGGTACTCGAATCTCGCGATTAATTCTCAAATTCAGAGTCATTGCTCCTGTTCAGTTCTATGATCATGTTTATAAACTCTTCATCCCCCATTTTTTCATTATTGGGAGAATCAGGGGTCCGATAGCTGATCCAGTTGCCCTCTTCCTCTTTGTCGCCGATCAGGACAACGAAGGGAACCTGTTCGCAAAGTGCGTGGTGCAGCCGCGTTTTCAACGGATCGGCCATTCGATCATCGATCGTCATCCGGATGCCGGCATTTTCCAGCTTTTGCCAGACTGCCTGCGCATACTTCCTGCTCCCGTTAGAGAGGACGATGATCCGTACCTGCTCGGGACTTAGCCAAAACGGCCAGCGTCCTCGATACCTTTCAACGCACAACGCCACCAACCGCTCAAGGGAATTAAATGCAGATCTCGTGATGCACGTGAAACCGCTTTTGACATCCACTGAACCATCGATCCCTATAAAAGGCCCATCCCACCATCTTCCCAATGCATCTGCTATCTGCAACTGAATGCGAGACTGCATTTCCAGCATGGGATCTTGGATGATGAGATGCTCCAGGCGCGCTTCCTTCAAAACATCTTGAAGAAGGCGAAAGCCCTTTGCCCCTTTAGAGTCCTTTTTTTGGATTCCAACATTCCCTGTGTATAAAATGATTTGGAACTCAAAACCTAGGATTTTAGGAATTTTGGTGATGAATTGCAAGGAAGAAATGCACTCTTGAAAAAGTTCTTCGTCACTTACGAACAGATGCCCCCTGTCGGAAATCCATCCGATGCTCTCGAAAAGGCCATTTTTTAATTGTTTATCGGCGAGGCTGTTTAAGTAGGAGACCTCGGCAATTTTGGAACTGCCGCCAGGGTTGCTCTTTTGCCAAAATGCGCGATGGGCCAAAAACAGGTCAAACCCGGGCTCTTCGCCTTCGTCTGCGCACAGGCATGCCGGAGTGGTCATCAACTGAAAATTTTGCTTCCGATGCTCTTCTTCCCACCAGCGGAGCAATGCCCCCTTGACCGCTTCTGCTTTGGGAAGCCAAGCCCAAAGCCCCTCGCCCATGTCTTCGATCGGCATGAACAGTCCCAGCTCTTGAACAAGAGGACGGTGGTCGCTTTTGGCAAAGGATGGAGCCGCCTTGACAACTTTTTTTAAGGCCTGCTTATCCTCTTCAAGGACTCCGATGATCCGGACGAGCGTATCTTCTCCAATGGAAATGGGATAGAACTCTATCAGTTTAAAGGCATAGGAGAGGTCCCACTCGGTCAGCAAGGGCTCTTCGCACCAATCGGCAAACTCCCCTATTTGCACCATGTTGACAAGGGCGCGGTCGAGGTCCTTGACCTTTTCAGCCAGCACCGGCTGGCGGATATGGTTCAAAAGAGAGGCTGCATTGCCGGGCAACATCTCTAAG
>JAFEGF010000213.1 GCA_018240225.1 Verrucomicrobiota bacterium | reverse complement strand
TTGGATATGAGCTTGAACATCAATTCGGCCATTCGCATAGTGATTTAGGAAAAGCATTTGGTGCAGCGGTTGGCCAAATGGCCAAAGGATCTCTTGGTCTTGTCCTCAACCAGGCTGTTTATTGACTCGTTTAATTTTAGATCCTTAAGCGCGAAACAGGATGGGATGCAAATTGTCCTTGAGCAAATCTCCAAACACATAGCCTAGTTTTTTCCACTGGTGGGTATGGGGATCATTCTTGCATAAGCGGTAGAACGTCTTTTTAAAGCCATAGGCTAAGATCATCAGGCGCAGGTCCTTTTGGGAAAAGAGATCTTTCCAAGGGATGACTTTGTCTGGAGAGAGGAAGATGGCGCTTCCAGCCTTGGAAGGGATGGGACATGTTTGGGGATCGCATGGATCAACAGGGAGTTCAGATAAGCGGAGGATTAGTGCGCCGGAAAGGGGATTTGCGCAGCTGAGATCGTTGAGCGAAAGGGAGGTCGAGAGAGGGGATTCGGAACCGGTTCCTGTATCGAGGTATTGATCGAAGGCGATGCGCAGCAACGGCGCTTGAAACAGCTGAGCTGCGATCTCAGAGAAGGTCGCTTTGAAAAGTGTGTGCTTGAGCGTAGCGTTGTCGCGCCAAAGATCAAAGCCCGAGTCAAAAATTGCGCTGCGAGGAAGTTCTGCCATGCGGATGGAAGAGGTCTTTAGCCGAGCGCACAGGGTAGTATCGATCTCTTTTTGCAACGCAGCTACGGAATTGGCATCGAGAAAGTCTTCGAACTCGATGAAGCCGTTCTTTGAGTAAAAGTCTTTGTGGTCGCTGTTCAAAGCAAAGCGCATAGGAAATTTCCAGAATTTATAGCCGTCGAATCCGTTCTAGGGCAAGGGTTGTCTTTTGGGGCGTGGAAAATGCTGAAAGGCGGATGAAGCCTTCGCCATGTTTGCCAAAGCCGCATCCCGGGATCGTGATCATGTGGCATTGCTTCAGCAATAGATCGAAAAAATCCCACGAGGATTTATTTGAGGGGGTCTTCCACCAAATGTAAGGGGAATCGATGCCTCCGTAGCAGGTGTGTCCGAGTTCTTTTAGCGTGTCGAGGAACCTCTTGGCCTCGCGAAGATACGATTGGACTTGAGCTTGTGTCTCTTTGCGCCCTTGCGGCGAATAAACGGCCTCCGCTCCTTTTTGGATGGGATAGGCAGCTCCATTGAACTTGATGGCTTGGCGCTTCGTCCAAAGGCTGAAGAGAGGTTGTTCTTTTCCGTTGATCGTCCCTTTGACTGTTTTCGGAAGGATCGTATAGGCGCAGCGGAGCCCGGTAAAACCAGCTGTTTTTGAAAAGCTCCGGAACTCAACAGCACATTCTTTGGCTCCTTCGATCTCGAAGATGCTGCGGGGGACATCGGGCGAAGTGATGAATGTCTCATAGGCGTTGTCGATGAAGAGGATCGCTTTTTCTCTTAACGCGTAGTCAACCCATTTTTTTAATTGGGAGCGGTTCATGGCGATCCCGGTCGGATTATTGGGAGAGCAAAGATAGACCAGGTCGCAATGCTCATTTGGAGGTTCAGGGAAAAAGCCGTTTTCTTCTAAGCAGGGAAGCGAGATGACCTTCTTTCCGGCAAGCAGGCAAGTATCGAGATAGGCGGGATAAGTAGGGTCGGCGATTCCGACGGTAACGGATGGGCAAAATAATTCTTGAATGTTGACGGTGTCGCTGTTGGTCCCATCAGAAATAAAGATCTCTTCTGCCGAAATGCCAAGGTGGGCAAACTCATTTTTTGCAATCGCCTCGCGCAAGAATGGGTATCCGCAGGAGGGGCCGTAGCCTTTGATCCCTTCTTCTGTGCCCATTTCGCAGGTGGCGTCGCAGATCGCTTTGACGATAGCAGGGGCGAGGGGAAGAGCAATGTCGCCTACGCCGAGGTTCACGACCTCCGCGTGGGGGAAGTCCCGCTTCAGTTCGGCTAACTTATCGTCGATAATGGGGAATATATATTCTCTTTTAAGGGCCTGAAAGCAAGGGTTGATTTGAACCATGATCTTCCTTTAAGATGACGCCTTATATGTTTGGAAATTCTTAGGAAGTATGGACTTTCCCTAGATAAAGAGGCAATTGCAAAACTCATTTGCCCAGTAAAATCGTCCTTTTGAGGCCATTTTCATCCATTTTTCTTGGCCGGCCCGCTGGGGCCGACCTCGTCAAATGGAGCGTGGCAGCTTTTGCTGCCACTTGTAACTGGCCTAAAAATCATCGATTTTTCTGTGCAAAGCAGTTTTGCAACTGCCTCTAAAAGTAAATGTTCCAGGAGTTCTTATGTCAAATCGCAGCTCAGCCAATGATGCTACGCTTACCGCCTACGAAAACGGCGTCGAAGCCTATGTTTCAGGGACGCCTGCGGAGGTTGCAGGGGTTTTTAAAACTTGGATTGACAAGACCCTCTCTTTATTGCCCAAAGGGGCTGAAGTCTTCGAGGTGGGCTCTGCGTTCGGACGGGACGCCAAGTACATGGAGTCTTTCGGCTTTTCCGTGCAGAGGAGCGATGCGGTCCAAGGGTTCGTCGACCTGCTTAAAGCAGAAGGCTATCCAGCTTGTCTGTTCAATGTTCTGACAGATCCTTTTCCAGCAGCCTATGATCTCATCTTTGCCAATGCGGTTTTCCACCACATGGGACGCGACGAGATGAGGAGCATTTTAAAAAAGGTCCATGGCAGTCTGAAGGACAAGGGGATCCTCTCTTTTTCGGTGAAGTTCGGAGAAGGGGAAGAGTGGTCGGATGAAAAAGTCGGAAGCCCCCGTTATTTTTGCTACTGGAGCAGGCAAGAGCTCTACACGTTGGTCGAAGAGGCAGGATTTCACATTGTCGGCACCAGCGAAGATGCTAAGTTTTTACAGCTCATTTCACGAAGGTTTTGATGAACGCGATTGAAGAATTGCTCAAGAAGACGCAAGAGATCGAAAGCAAGATCGGTTATGCGTTTATCGATAAGAAGTTGTTTTTATTGGCATTCGTCCACCGCTCGTATTTTAACGAGCATCGCGACCTTGTCGACCAGCACAATGAAAGGCTCGAGTTCTTGGGCGATTCGGTGCTGGGACTGATCATCTCCGATTATTTATACACGCATCTTCCTAAAGAGCCGGAAGGGCAGCTGTCCCATCTGCGCTCTCAGATTGTGGAAGCCGGCCGCTGTGTCCAGTTTGTCCATCGGCTCGGCATTGCCCAATACGTCCTGCTCGGCAGGGGAGAAAAGATGAACGACGGCAGGGGAAGGGACACGATCCTGGCGGACCTTTTTGAAGCGATGATCGGCGCCATCTTCCTCGATGGAGGATTGGATGCGGTGAAACAGTTTTTCTTCGGTCATTTCTCCGATGAGATCGCCCAGCTTTTGTCCGAACCTTTGCGCAACTGGAAGGCGGAACTGCAGGATTATTCGCAGAAGAAATACCAAAAGCCCCCGATCTACAAAGTGCTTAAAGAAGTTGGGCCGGACCATAGCAAAGTGTTCCATGTGGTCGCCCTGATCGATGAGCAGCAGGTCGGCGAGGGGATCGGATCTTCAAAAAAGGAAGCAGAGCAGGCCGCAGCAGAAAATGCGCTGAAAAAACTGGCAGAGGAGTCGCATGGCTAAACAGAAAGTCGTTTGGAGCTGCACCGATTGCGGCCATCGTCAAATGAAGTGGACGGGAAGTTGTTCCGTGTGCCAAAAATGGAACACTTTTACCCAAGAGCTCGAGATCGATGATAAGTGCAAACGATTTGAGCCGGCGAACAAGCCATCT
>JAFEGF010000212.1 GCA_018240225.1 Verrucomicrobiota bacterium | reverse complement strand
AAAAGAGGAGCAAAACGGCGCAAAGAAGATGGATCAGCGCCTACGCCCATTTCGAGAACTGCGTGCATCAGGATAAGTTCTTCAGGAACAGCTACGCCGATACCGCCGCCGGCCATTTGGCCGCCGAGCATCGAACCTTCCAGAAGAGCTTCGTAAAGGCGCAAACGTGTTGCAGAATCTTTTGGAAGACCGTCAAGGATCGGAGAATAGAGATAGAGTCGATCCGAATTTGGCTCGTAGGTCAAATGCAATGAAAACGTGTTATCAATTCCTAAAATACACGTGTGGTTTTCATCAAATGCCAATTCGAGGTTTAGTTCCTTACCGAATTCTTTTAAGTTGGCCTTGGCATTCTCCAGCGACATGGATATGTCCTCCTAATTTTGTTCAAACTTTTGAGTATAGCTTCTGTCTCATTTTATAACGAGCAACAATAAGCGGAATCTTTAATATCTTCAAGAAAAAATCTTCGCACGCTTGCGGGGTCCTCCCGCAAATTTCCAATTGATTGATAACGAAATAACCGTGGCGCCTATAAAAAGATTAGCGGTAAACCAAGGTCTTAAATCTGTCAAAGTCAAACGGAAAAACTACAGGGACAATTGCACCATTGTTTAAGCTGCGCTGAAAACAATTATACAGCTAAAAAGTTAAATACTCAATCAGTAAAAGTTTTACTTAATACTATGGATTCCTGTATTTAAATAAATAAGTTTACACGTTTTTGAAAAGCACTGATAGTCAACGGTTAAGAAATATGAGCCAATTAAAGTCCTTCCCTTGCGCCAAAGGGCACTGCTTCCCCCTTGGGGTCAGCAAACAGGAAAACGGCCTGAACTTTTGCCTTTTTTCCGAACATGCCATCCAAGTGACGCTCTGCTTGTACAATCCTGATGGTCCTGAGCTTTTCGCAGAGATACCGTTTAATCCGAAAGTCAACAGGACTGGGTATATCTGGCACATCTTGGTGAAAGACTTGCCTACGACGGAACTTGCCTACGGCTATCGGATCAGCGGACCGACCGATGACCCGAAGATGCATTATAACCCTAAACTCGTCCTCTCCGATCCGTACGCCCGCGCTCTGCATACAAGCAATGAATGGGGCCGAGGGGTCTTAAATTCTGACCAATCCGCTCCTTTGGGCAGGGTAGTGCTCGAGTCCCCGTTTGATTGGGATGACGACTCTCCTCCCAACATACTAACAAAAGATCTGGTGATCTACGAGATGCATGTCCGCTCATTTACCCAGCACCCTTCGAGCAAAGTCAAATCCCCAGGCACCTTTTTGGGCATTATGGAGAAAATCCCATACTTAAAAAAAATGGGGATCAACGCGATCGAGCTCATGCCGATCTTTGAATTCAACGAGTGCGAGATCGATGTCAAGAACCCTAAGACGCAAGAACCTCTAAAAAACGTTTGGGGATATTCGACGATCAATTTCTTTGCGCCGATGAACAGGTTTTCCGCTGCGTCAGCATGGGCTGGCGCGATCGATGAGTTCCGAACCCTTGTCAAAGAGCTGCATAAGAACCAGATCGAGGTGATCTTGGACGTTGTCTACAACCACACCGCAGAAGGCGGAACAAAAGGGCCATGCTTTTCATTCAGGGGCATCGATAACTCGATCTACTACATGCTCTCTCCCAACGGCGACTACATGAACTTCTCCGGAACGGGCAACACCTTCAATTGCAATCATCCTGTGGTCGCGCAACTGATCGTCGATTCGCTGCGTTACTGGGTTGCTGAGATGCATGTCGACGGGTTCCGGTTTGACCTTGCATCGATCCTGACCCGATCGGAAAACGGCACTCCCCTCCCCTCGCCCTACGTCGTTGACGCGATCACTAATGATCCGATTTTGGCCAACATCAAGTTAATTGCCGAGGCTTGGGATGCAGGCGGCCTCTACCAGGTCGGCAACTTTCCCGGACAGGGGCAATGGAGCGAATGGAATGGAAAGTTCCGGGATACGGTCCGCAAGTTCATTAAAGGGACAGATGATCTATCGGGAGAATTTGCTTGGGTGATGTGCGGGTCCCAGCACATCTATGGTCATGATAGGCGCCCTTATCATAGCATCAATTTTGTCACAGCCCATGATGGCTACACCTTAAAAGACCTTGTCTCCTACCAAGATAAGCACAATGAAGAAAATGGAGAAGAAAACCGGGATGGAGCCAACGACAATGAAAGCTGGAACTGCGGGGCGGAAGGACCGACCGATGACGAAAAAATTAGAAAGCTCCGCGACAGACAGCTCCGCAATTTCCATACAGCTCTTTTACTTGCTATTGGGACGCCTATGCTTTTAATGGGGGATGAATACGGCCACACTCGTAATGGCAACAACAATACCTGGTGCCAAGACAATGAACTGAACTGGTTTTTGTGGGACGAACTGGAAAAAAACAAAGAATTTAAAAGGTTCTACGACCTTCTGATCCAATTCCGCCACCAAACCCCGATCTTGAAACGCTCCGAGTTCCTGACCGACAAAGAAGTGGCATGGCACGGCCTTATTCCCCTTAAGCCGAACTGGGGCAAAGAGAACAGGTTCATCGCCTACACCTTGAAAAATCCCAAGGCAAAGGAATATATCTACATCGCGTTCAACTCCTACTTTAATCCTGTCAAGATCACCTTGCCAACGCCGCCTCAAGGAAAAAAATGGTACCGAGTGATCGATACATCGCTACCATCGCCGCAAGACTTTTCAGAAGATCCGAAATCAACGCCGATGCCCCACACTTATGAGATGAAAGATCATTCTGCCGTTGTCGTGAAAGCTTTCTAAAAATGAAGCTGTTTGTTATTGTGGGATGAGGTAATCTACACGTTAACAAAATCTGGAGGCTCTGTCCCATGTCTCGCTTAATCATCGCCGGTCTTCTTCTTTCACTTGCTGCAACCGGCTGCAATGAACACAAACAAGGTCAAGAAACCGCTGCATTGCATCAGAAAGGGGCTCGCTTAAAACCGATCGTCACAGTTGTCCCTGTCATCGACAGCACAAAAAATGATCTTCCCTGGAACCTTTCCGATGAGTTTACCTCCACTATCGACTATCGTCTTGCGCGCAATAACGACCTTTACATTGTTGAGCCGGCCAAGGCTAGGGCCGTGCTGAAAAAAATCAAAGAATCGCAAAACCCTTTCGGAACAGACATCGGCTGGGTCAAAAGGACTTTTAACGATGAAGAATTCGTCGTCTTTCTTGAACTCGTCGAACATGAAGAGGTCTTAAGACAAGATAAGAAAAAGCCGATCGATCCGAAATACTGCTCTGCAGACCTTAACATCAGCATGCGCGTGCGCGTATTCGATTTGCGCGGCGAGCAGCCTAAAGTGGTCCTTCAGGAACTGGTCCACGAAAGCCATTTCGTCCCTCGGCAATTTACCCATATCAATTTGCACCAAGCATTATGGGGCGAAGACAGCTTTAGCATTTCTCCCATGGGACTTGCCCATACGGAATTTACCAAGGAGATCGCTACGCGGGTTGAAGACTATATCCTACTAGCCGCGCGGCAATAATACTGCGAGTGGGAAAAAGTTAAAATTAAGCCAAGAAGTCGCCCTGAATTTGAGCCAAATTTATCGGCGCCGAAACAGCGGCGATGCAGGCGGGTCTTAAATTCAGCGGTTGACGACGCTGGCAGAATTAAGCTTTTTAACTGCGTGCAGTATAACTCGACTTTGCAACTTTTCTAGGGCCAAAGGCCTCGGGGCATTTGCCCTCTGAGGAGTTTATTTAACCGGGAAGGGGTTTCTAACCCCTTCCCGGTTAAATAAA
>JAFEGF010000211.1 GCA_018240225.1 Verrucomicrobiota bacterium | reverse complement strand
AACAGGTCGTAGCAATTGTCACGCAAGGATGGAGCTGCAACACTCATTTTTACCCCAAAAAGTAATATTTAAATTGCAAATAGTATGATCTAAATTCAGATTAAACGGAATGATTTAATTAATTTTTTGATGCAAGGATGCAGGAGTAAAACAACAATCCAAAAAAGTCTAATGCAACAGTGAACCTACTCTTGCGCTGCGTCCGCGTTCGATTGCGGTGCAATAGGACGGACCAGCCCGAGCGCTTCCAGCATCGATACTAAGCCTGGGTAATTAAAATTGCCGCCGTTGCTCAAGATATTGGCGGGGTCTTCCGATAATCGGGGTTCCATGTCAGGAGCTGCTGTCCCGTCGGGGAGGTTGGCGCCTGGCTCATCGCCAAAGTCGTAATATTCCGATGCCCAGATAAGGAGCTCGTTGCGCAAAGACTGATAGGCGCCATGGTAGGTGCGCAGTTCTTTGACAAGGTGTTCAAAAGGTTTGTACTCTTCACCAAAGGCCCGTAGAGCTGCATGGACTCGAGGATCGCCATATTCATCGTAGTAATCATTTGCATCAGAATTGATGATGCTCTCATTCAACCTTAATAATCGAGCGACCCTTTGAATCACGTCCCGTTCGATGTATACATGTGAATGATCGTTAGGGTTCTGACGGGCAATGATCTCTTTGATAAGGCTAGCGCGGTATTTGCACATGGCAAGAGATGCTCGATAAATGATCTTCGTGTGTGTCGAATTTCCATTGCTGGCAGCGTCTCCATCTGCAATAACGTCCAGGAGGAGCGTTTGGATTTGTGAAATGGTTTGGGTGATGCAGTTGTTGTTTGCATCGATAATGCTGGTAACGACGCGGCCAAACTGTTCTTTCAGCGCGTCTTCTTCAGGAGATCCTGGGACGACGCGGGCTTGCTGTTGGGAAAAATATTCAGCTAATTTTGAAAGAAGGTTAGCAGCTGTTTGGTATCGATCATCGTAATACCCATTTGGTTCAGCATCAGCGGAGGTGATAAAGTTGTCATAGGTGAGTACTATTCTTCTAAAATTCGCTCTTTCATCATCGTCATTGATGCCGGCCCAATCTAAGAAGTCGAATAATTTCGAGGGTAGATCCGTTGTTTCGTATCTTTGCAATACGGCAGCTAAGTCAAAACGGAGGATTTGGGAGTGGAGCCTAAAGCGGTTGTTCAGCTCTGACAGGGTGTTTTCGGCAGACGGGACCATGCCCTGGATTTCTGCAAGGCGGTTGAGAGCCTCTCTTTTTCTTGCGGTCATTTGGTCAGCGGAGATTGCGGCAAGGTCGATCGGCGCGATCGGTTCGTCATTGGGAGGAGGAGTGATGTTGATTTCACTATCATCTTGGTCGGAATATCTCCATCTGTTAGGCGTGTGAATGTTTAAATCAATATTTGGATCGATGAAATCGCTATTGGCAGCTTTTAAAATGAGCATAACGACCGCATTGACGATCGGAATGATCAACAGGACTCCGACGATAGCAGAACCGACCCTCTCCGCTAAGGAAAGGCCTCGGTATTCGAATTGAGGAAGATTGTCTACAGCAGTTGCATCGATAACTTCAAGTTTTGTTCCAAAGCACGCATTCGTGATGTTGTGGAAACCGTGCTTAAATGGTTCAATGAATAGATCGTAGCAGTAGTTAGTGCTTGGTTGAACTTCTGTAACCATGATGCCTCACTTTATGCAGTCGTTTGGGTTTCAGCTGGACGTACCAATCCTAGAGTTTCAAGCAGTAGCACCACGCCCTGGCAGTTAAAATTGCCGCCGTAGCTCAAGATATTGTCAGGGTCTTCCGATAAACGGACTTCCATATCGGGAGCTGCAGTTCCGTCGGGGAGGTTGGGGCCTGGCTCAGAGCCAAAGTCGTAATATTCTGTCGACCATATCAAAATGGAGTTGCGCAATGATTGGTACGCGCCGTGGTAGGTGCGCAGTTCTTTGACGAGATGTTCAAAGGGTTTGTACTCTTCTCTGAAAGCTTGAAGGGCCCGATCAACCCGGCCTTCTAGGTTGGACTCGAAGTTGTAGGCGGCTCCAGCTTCAAAGATGGTTCCTTGCAGCCCAAGGATTCCAGCAAGTCTTTGGGTAACGGCGCGTTCCAAGTCGGCCATGTGGCGATTATCAGGGTTCTGCCGGATGAGGATTTCCCGTAAGAGGTTTTGGCGGTATTTGCAAAGGGCAAGGCCTGTTCGGTAGATGATCTTCGTTTGGGCTGATCCTCCATTGCTGGCAGCATCTCCTTCTGCGATCACGTCGAGAAGCAGCGATTGGACTTGTGCCTGAGTTTGGTCGATACAATTGTTGTTAGCATCGATCAGGCTGTCAAAAACTCTTGCAAACTGCTCTTTAAGCGCGGTCTCTTCATCGCTTCCTGCTCCAACGCGGGCTTGCTGCTGGGAGAAATATTCGGCCATGTTTGAAAGAAGGCCTCTGACTGTTTCATATTGATCGCGACTGCCGTGCAGATTTTCAAATTGGTTGACTGCCCATCTAAAGCGCTCTCTTTGGCCGTCGTCTGGAATATCGGCCCAGTCCATAAAGTCGAATAATTTAGCGGGAGTATGCGTGGTCTGATACCGTTGCAAGACCTCGTCTAAGTTGAAGCGGAGGGCCTGGGAATGGAGTCTGAACTGGGTGTTAAGCTGGGGAATGGGGTCTTGTCCGGGACTTGCCATTGTTTCGAGTGCTGCAAAACGTGCAAGCGCACCTCTTTTTCTTGCAACCATCTCTTCGGCAGAGACCGGTTCTGTGTTAAGAGGGGCGATCGGAGGATCGTTGACAGGGACGATCGCTCTTGCTGCGATTTCGCTTGCCTTAGTTGGGTAGAGTAGATCGCTTTTAATGCCTTTTAAAATGGCCATGACGACGGCATTAACGATGGGGATAATAAGAAGGATGCCGACAGCAGCGCTGCTGACCCGTTCTACTAGAGAAAGGTCTCTTTGCGGGGCGTTAGGATTTATGATAGCTTGTGCGACGGATTGCGCCTTAGTCCCTACGACAGCATCGCGAAGGTTGTAATAGCCTTGGCGGAAGGGCTCAATAAAAAAATTGTCGCATGCGTCAGTGGCAGGTTCTGCTAAGCGGGCAATCTCGCTGGAAGCCTCAGTGAGAACTGGTGCTAATTCGTTATAAATGTCCGTAATGGGTTCAACTATTCCAGAAATCGCACGTGTAACCATAGATCCACCTAAATTTTATAAAATGTAAGGGAGTAGTTTATTACATTTTTTCAATTAGTATAAGTAAAAAAAACGCCTGATAACAATCAGGCGTTTTGGCTTAAAAGCAACTACAAATTTTAGGTTGTAGCTTGAACACCGGCTTGACGGATCAGACCGAGCGTATCCAGGAGCAGTGCCACTCCAGATATTTTCATGACGCCGCCTTCGGATAATGCTGGAAGAGCATCAAATTCCTCAGACAGCCTTGGATCCATATGCGGAGCTTGGGTTCCGTCTGGCAGGTTGGCTGGAGCAGGAGTTCCGTCGTCATTTGTTTCCGATCCGATGTTATAGTAGGCGTTAGCCCAAATAAGAATCTCGGCTCGTAAGCTGCGGTAGTTTCCATCGTAACGGCTGAGGTCGGCTAAGAGGTGCTCCATCGGCTTATACTCGTCCAGGAAGGTCTGTACAGCACGGTTAACAGCTTCATCGACGTTGCCGAGGACATGGCCGTATCTAGCGCCAGCTGCAAAGATATTTCCTTGCATTCCAAGAGCTTCCGCAACACGCTGGGTTGCAACACGCTCTAAGTCTGCCATGTGGGCTTGGCCTGGGTTTTGACGGACAAGGATTTCCTTAAG
>JAFEGF010000210.1 GCA_018240225.1 Verrucomicrobiota bacterium | reverse complement strand
TCTTTTACTTTTCAACTGCCTACGAGAGAGATGCGGCAAAATACGAATTTTTTTACGACCTCTTTTTGCTTCCCATAAATTGATATCATTTTGAAGATTGACCCAAAATTCAGGCGTTGTGCCTAGAGCATCAGCTAAATCAAGAGCAATCGATTCGGTAACAGCTCTTTTTCCTCGGATAATAGCGCTTAACTTAGGCTGCGTCCATGTTCCACCTAAATGGTCGACAAATTCCCCTTGGAGAATTCCCAAAGGCTTTAAAAATTCTTCCCAAAGGATCTCCCCTGGATGAATCGGTTTTCGGTGTTTTGGCAACATAATTTCACCTAGGATAATCTATTATACAAACTTGACCAGCATCAGACCCCAACCAATAGAATATGATTCGCCATTGATCGTTGATCCGGATGCTATACATCCCTTTATAATCCCCTGATAACATTTCCAATCTATTTGCAGGAGGAATTCGCAAGTCTTCTAGCCTTGATGCAGCCTTAACCATGTGCAATTTTCTCTGAGCTATTCTCCATAAAAAAAATTGAGCCGCTTCAAAGCCTTTTTACTTTTCTTTCCATGGAAAATATCTTCCGTTTCTTCATCTGCAAACGAAACAATCATAGGCCCCTAAAAGCGTCAAATATCGTTATATCATATATCGATATATTTTTAAACTCAAGACTCTTCAGTTTGAGCCCGAGGGTGGGCCTTATCGTACACTTCCCGCTTCAAACGCGAAGAGACCTGAGTGTAAATGGTCGTGGTCGCAAGGGAACTGTGCCCCAACAAGACCTGGATCGTCTTGAGGTCCATCCCCTTTTCAAGCCAGTGGGTGGCAATTGTGTGGCGGATCGTATGAGGAGTGATCTTGCCAGCAAGGCCGCTCATCATCAAATACTCTTCGAACTTTCTGTCAACGGAGCGGGTTGTTATCCTTTTGCCCCACTTGTTCAAGAAGATCGCATCTGGATCTTCCTGGGCAAAATGCTCATCGCCATCATGATTGCGCTCATGATGGTCCAAATAGCGGATCAACCAATCAGCAGCTGTCTTGGTAATGGGGACAACACGCTGTTTTTTTCCTTTTCCCATCACCTTCAGTTTCAGATTTTTTGCATCGAAATCAGAACGGCTCAAAGCCACCAGCTCGCTGATGCGCAAGCCCGAGCTGTAAAAGAGCTCCATGATGCACCTGTCGCGGAACCCCAGATAGGTGCTCGTGTCAGGCTGATCGAACAGATGCATGACCTGCTCAAAGGTCATAAAGGTCGGGATCGTCTTGTCAAGCTTAGGGCTGTCGATCTCATCCAAAGGATTATGGGAAACAATCTTCTCTTTGGACAAGTATTTGAAAAAAGAGCGCAGGGAAGAGAGGCGCCGGAGGAGGGTCCTCTTGGCATTGGATTTTGCCGAAAGATCGGCCAGATAGCTGCGGACAAGGCGCTTGTCTACTTGGGCGACGTTCACTTCTTTAGGAGTTGTTGGAGTCAAAAGAGGACTGTTTTCAAAATAATTTCTAAATGCCTCTAGGTCCATCCCATAATTGCGGACCGTATGCTCCGAGGCATTTTTGACGTTGCGCAGGTAATGCAAAAATTGAGAGGCGGCTTCGGAGTATTTCATGCTTGTCACCGGTTAAGAATTGGTAGACATTAGTCCATTCCCATGCTAGAATAAGGCACCATTTATTGAAAATGCTTGTTATGATCACATTAAAAGAAATCTCAAAAAAAGTCGGGCCTCGCCTCCTCTTTGACAGCGTCAGTGTTACATTCAATTCAGGCTGCCGCTATGGCCTTACCGGTCCCAATGGAGCTGGAAAGTCCACACTCCTTAAAATCGTCATGGGAATCGAAGAGCCCACGAGCGGATCGGTCTCTTTGCCCCGCAAAGTCGGCTTCTTAAAGCAGAACATCGAAGACTTCCGCAACTTTAAAGCGATCGATGTCGTGATCATGGGCAACAAGCGGCTTTGGGATGCGATCGCTGAACGGGAGTCCCTCTACGAACAGGAAATGACCGATGAGGTCGGCATCCGCTTAGGCGAACTGGAAGAAGTGATCAGCGACGAGAACGGCTACAGCGCCGAGTCGGATGCGGAGATCCTCCTGAACGGAATGGGGATCCCCTCGGAAATGCACCAAGCAGCCATGCATACGATCCCGACCGACCGCCAATTCCGCGTCCTTCTGTGCCAAGCCCTCTTCGGTGAACCGGAAGCGCTGATCCTCGACGAACCGACCAACCACCTCGACCTCGAATCGATTGGCTGGCTGGAGCAATTCCTCCACAACTACAATGGCGCGCTGATCGTCGTCAGCCACGACCGCCACTTCCTCAATGCGATCACCACCAACATCGCCGACATCGATTATGAGACAGTCATCATCTATCCCGGCAACTATGACGACATGCTTGTTAACAAAACCTCTGTGCGCGAACGAGCAGAGGCTGAGAACAAGTCGAAAGATAAAAAGATCGCCCAGCTCCGCGAGTTCGTATCGCGGTTCGGCGCGGGAACGCGTGCAAGCCAAGTTCAATCCCGCCTCCGCGAAATTGAACGACTCGAGCCTCAGGAACTGAAAAAATCGAACATCCAGCGCCCCTACATCCGCTTCTATCCGCCAGAAAAACCATCCGGGCAAATCGTCCTGAAAGTCAATGATATTTCAAAGGCCTATGATGGAAAACCTGTCATCACTAAGTTCTCTTGCGAAGTGTCCAAAGGGGATAAGATCGGGATCATCGGCAATAACGGGAAAGGCAAGACGACTCTGCTTAAAATGCTCGCTGGCGTTTTAACGCATGATGCTGGAAAAATCGAACTTGGGCATCAAGTGCAGATCGGCTATTTCCCTCAAAACCACAACGAGGTCCTCGATAAGAAAAGCTCGATGACCGCATTCGATTGGTTGAAAAAGAGGCGCGAAGGAGTTTACGACCAAGATATCAGAAGCATCCTCGGCAAGATGCTCTTTTCGGGAGACGATGCCTTCAAGCCGCTCTCCGCTCTATCCGGCGGTGAAACAGCACGTCTGATCATCGGCGGCATGATGCTCTGCAACTACAACGTCCTTATCCTCGACGAACCGAACAACCACCTCGATCTGGAAGCTGTATCAGCCCTCTCTTGGGCCCTGCAAGATTTTAAAGGGACGGTGCTCGTCGCCAGCCACGACCGCGACCTGATCAACAACGCAGCAACGAAGATCATGTCGTTTGAGGACAACGCATTGCGCATTTTCGACGGCAAGCTCGATGAATACTTTTCCGTCAGAAAGTAGTTTCACTAAGCTTAAGTTCATGAACCTGCCCCTTCCGCAGCAGCATAAAAAAGCTGCGGAAGCACTTCGAACATACATCGATTTCCCTTCCGATGAAACACTGCATTCCTATTTGACCATCGCCGAATGGCTGGATTTAGCCCTCCCACCCGATCCTCCTTTTTCGTTTCTTTCCGATCGCTACCACTGGCATCTCGCACAGGCTGGCAGATGCCACCAAGAGCACCATTTCCTTATCCAAAAACAGGACACCGTAAGCACTGCTCCTTCTTTGCCAATCGCCATCTACCTTCACCAGCTACGCTCTGCGTTCAACGTCGGCAGCATCATCCGCACAACAGAAGCTTTCCGGCTCGGATCGCTCTACTTTTCATCTGCGACACCCTTCACCGATAACCCGAAAGTACAAAAAGCGTCGATGGGCGCATGGGAATCAGTCTCGTGCTATCAGGTAACTGATCTGGAAACCCTTCCCCGTCCCTGGATAGCCCTTGAAACAGCCGTTAATGCCCCAACAGTTCACGAGGTGGTATTTCCAGATAGCTTTACCCTATTGCTCGGCAATGAAGAATATGGCCTCCCGGATGAGCTATTAGCCCAAGTCGATGCCTGCATTCAGATCCCGCTCGTCGGCTCGAAGAACTC
>JAFEGF010000209.1 GCA_018240225.1 Verrucomicrobiota bacterium | reverse complement strand
GTCAAAAACGCAAGTGCAAAAATTGCTCATGATATCTGGAGGGAAATTGGAAAGACGGGAGCGCTTGCGTTAGAGGTTGAAGAAGAAATCCAAAAGATCGGTACGACTATTCTTCCAGAAGAAATAATAGCTCTGATGCGACAGGAAGGGCAGAAACTCGCTTCCATAGATCAAACACAGGAGAATTGGAAAAGCCACATCGCTAAGGGCCACCAAAAAATTGATGAGTGGTTTAACCAGTCGATTTCCTATGACGAGCGCTTGCAAAGTCAGCTTGAAGAAAAATTTGCAACTGGCGCTCCTCCATTTCCCATTGGTAACAACCAAAAACTGATGGATGATGTAAAAAAGACGTCTCAAGTAGCAAATCTAGTGCGTTCTTCACAAGAGGGGGCCACCATTGCTGAGGAAGTTGCGGTGATGAATCGGCCGCAGTATTCACAGGCTGAGAAAGGAATTGCCGATCAGGTAAGTGTTATCACAAGAAAAACCCCAGTTTTGGATCAAAGGGGTGTTCGTATTTTTTCAGATGGCACTTGGGAAATTGAGGGCAAGAGTATAAAGAAGTTTAATAGAAATACAATCGATGCAGAAAAAGTTAAGCATATCTTTGGCAATTCAGAACATCAACTAGGACGATTTAACTGCTCAAAGGAAACTGTAATTGATCAAGTTACCTGGTCGATTATTGAAGCTGACAGGGGTGGCAAGATTCCTTTAAACAAGGATTTTGCAATCCGATTATTTGTGGAAGGGCATGAAGTTGAGGTCCGTGGTATTATTTTGGATGGCGAACTAAGATATGGAACGTTTTTTATTCCCAAAGGAAAATAGAGTGGATATTTCAGATCTAGAAAGAAAATATCAGCAGTCTTTTCGAATTGCAAACATAAATGAAATGTTTGATTTGGATAAAGAATTCTGTGCTTATTGTGAAAAAGAACTAGCCTTGAATCCAAATAACATTCAAGCGCTGATTCTTCTGGGAGTTCTATTATGGGAGCCTTTTCATGAAGACGATAAAGCTATCGAATATTTGACAAAAGCAATTGCTTTAGATCCCAAAAATGTGGAGGCTCGATTTTGGTTGGCAGCATGTTATTATCATGATTTTTGCGCTTATGAAAAGTCAAAAAGTCTATTGCTGGAGGCTTTGGAAATAGACCCAAATAGACCAGAATGTCTAGCGCTGCTTGCCACCATAATAATGGATACCACAAAAGACATTAATTTTTCAGTTACACTTCTAGAAAGAGCTGTTAATTTTGCTCCAGATTGGCCTATGCTTTGGCTCTCTTTAGCTAGGCGCTACATTCGAATGGCGGATCCTGACAAAGCCGAATCATGTATTCAGAAAGGACTTCAATGCAAACTGTTAACGTGCAAGCCAAAAAATAATCTCGAGAATTATTTCGAAAATATCGTAACGGGCAGAAGTTGGAAAAGCATAATGGAGGAGTTTGAGCCGCAAATTTCAGAAATTAGGCTATTAAGAAAGAAGCTGGGACAGGAAAAGGTGGCAACTTCAGACATTTTCGAGGTTGAAAAAGCGTACCAAAAAGCTATAGCTAACGGGGCTACTATTTCCGATGTCTATGAGCTAAATAAAAAATACTATTATTATTTAGAAGGTTTGCTAAATGAGAACTCGAATGATCTTCGTGTTCTTGTTCTTCTTGGAGCTCTTTTATCTGAACCATTTCCTGATCGTGAAAAAACCATCCAATATTTAACAAGAGCAATTACTTTAGATCCTAAAAATGTTGAAGCGCGATTTTGGTTGGCCACATGTTATTTTTATACTTTTAAAGATTATATGAAATCTAAAGAGCTTTTGATCGAGGCTTTAAATATAGATCCTCGTAGCTCAGAATGCCTTTTTCTTCTCGCTTTAACTGTAATGAACACAACAAAAAATCTGAACCAAGCGATTGAATATTTAGAAGAGGGAATAAAATCGGCTCCAGATTGGCCTTCCCTTAGGTATTTTTTAGCATTATATTACACCCAAATTGAAGATTTTGAAAAAGCAGAGTTCCATGTGAAAGCGGGACTGCAATGCAAACTTCTCACAACGCTGCCTAAAAACAGCATCGAGGAATATTATGAACGGGTTGTAACTGGAAGAAGCGGTAGCTATCTAAATGGAATTCAAGACTTGGCCAAAGGTATTCAGCAATCAAGAACAAAGCGGTCAGGTCAAAATCGTTTTCAGTGATTTATAACGCGACGGTACTATTCTTTAATATGATGCAGATCGGACATTTTTCGGCCGGCATATTCTTAGGAATAAAATATGGGACTTTTTTTATTCCTGAGGGAAAATAAGTGGATATATCTAAATTAGAAAAAAAATATCAACTTACGATTCGAACGTTGCCAGTAAGTAAAATGTTCGAATTTGATAAGCAGTATCGTGCATATCTGGAAAAACAGATTAGTTCAGATCCAAATAATGTGCAGGCTCTTATTCATCTTGGGGTGCTTTCATGGGAACCGTTTCACGAACGTGAAAAAGCCGTCGAGTATTTAAGCAAAACAATTGCTTTGGATTCAAAAAATGTGGAGGCGCGCTTTTGGTTAGCAAAATGTTATTATCATGATTTTTGTGCTTACGCAAAGTCTAGAGAGGTTTTATTAGAAGCCTTGGAGATTGATCCAAATAGTCCTGAATGCCTCTCTCTTCTAGCTTCTGTGATCATGGATACGACGGAAAATATTAATGAAGCAATTTCTTGCTATGAAAAAGCGATTATTTCGGCTCCTGATTGGCCTGCTCTTTATAGATCTCTATCTCAGTTGTGTTTAGATAATAATAATCCGGCCAAGGCAGAGTCTTGCGTCAGAAAAGGGTTAAAATGCAAACCCTTGGCAGTACCACCGAAAAACGATATTGAAGACTACTTTGAGAAAATCGTAACAGAAAGAAGCGGATTAGATCCTGAAGGAAAATTTGAACGTCAAATTTACGAAATTAGATCATTAAAGAAGCTAGAACAGAACAAGGCTGCTTGTACGGATATTTTGGAATTGGAAAATGCATATCAAAAGGCAATGTTAGAAAATGCAAATAGCATAGACCTCTATGAGTTGAATGCACAATATTATTTTTATTTAGACAATGAGTTGAAAGAAAATCCAAATAATATTCGAGCGCTAGTTCATTTTGGGGTCCTTGTATGGAAGTCGTTCTGTGACAATGAAAGAGCAGCCCAATATTTGACTAGAGCTATTGCCTTTGATCCCAAAAATGTAGAAGCTCTTTTTTGGCTAGCATTGTGTTACTATGAGAGTTTTCGTGGTTATGACAAGGCAGAACAGCTTTTACACGAGGCGTTAAAAATTGAACTGAATAGACCGGAGTGTTTCTGGCTTTACGTTCAGCTCATTAAGAATGCGGCAGAAGATGCCAATGAATCGATCGAGTGTCTGGAAAAAGCGATCAGGCTTGCTCCTGATTGGCCATCGCTTCGTTTGTTAATATCTGGCTATTACTCGCAAATTGGAGACTTTGAAAGAGCAGATTTCCATGTGAAGGCGGGGCTGAAATGTGAGTCATTGAAAATACAACCCAAAAACAGCCTTGAGCGATATTTTGAGAGGGCTGTAACGGGGAGAATGATCAGTTATCGAGAAACGTTTCAGGAGTTGGGCCAAATCATCCAAGAAATCAGAACCGAAGCCTAAAAGGCTATGGAGTTGTGCAAGCTAAATTATTTATAAAACTCTAATGATCAATTGCACTGCAGATCGGACATTTGTCGGCTTTATGGCCCATGGCAGAGCAATAGGTGCGGGCAAAGTAGATCATCTGCAAATGCAGCTTGTTCCAAGTGGATTTCGGGAACAGCTTTTTGAGGTCGGCCTCCGTTTTTTTTACGGAGGATCCATCGCTCAAGCCCCAGCGATGAGCGCAGCGGTGGATGTGGGTGT
>JAFEGF010000020.1 GCA_018240225.1 Verrucomicrobiota bacterium | reverse complement strand
CGGGGAGACGTCAAAGATCGCTAAAAGGATCCAAAGACCGATGGCATGGTTTTAGAACAGCTTCTAAGACCTGTTTCGTTAGAAAGAAATGAGAATTTGACGAAAAGAGGAGTAATCCTCTAAAGTGTTGTGTCCTTAGCTATGCAAAAGTTAAGGATATTCTTTATGCCCAGGTGGTGGAATTGGTAGACACGCCAGGTTTAGGTTCTGGTGCCGCAAGGTATGTAGGTTCGAGTCCTATCCTGGGCAAATGAAACGAGGGAGTTGGTTCAACTCCCTCGTTTTTTTTGTTTTAATTTAAACGCTGAGGAACTCTCTGCGCTTACGGACCATATCGAGGTCTGTTGAAGCGTTGAAGAGCATCGATGAGACTGTTTCCTTGAGGACTTGTTCACAGTTTCTTACTGTAAAGGGCATCGGAGCTGGATCGTTATGGGCAGTCAATTGCTCGAACTTGGCCAGGAACTCCTCTTCGGTCTTGAAGGAATCGCCAAATCCATTTTCTGAAGCAAATGTCGTATTGATCTCTTCCCATGGCATTTGGTCTTTGAACCCTAAGCCTCGGAGGATCCATTCAAAGATGGAGACGAAGAAGTGGGTAATTCCTTGATTGAAGACTCCCGGCGGCGTGTTATCGATGAGCAGTCGGGTGCCGCGTGTCGTCGCTTCAAACAAGGTTCCTCCTCCCGCTTTTCCAATGAGGCATCCGCCATGGGCTGCCATTGTCATCAGCTCTTCCATTTTTTCGCCTGGGACTGACGTAAAGAGGGACATTGGCAGGTTCGTTGTGGGAACAACATCTCTTTCGAGTTTGTTGCGGAACTCTTGATTGTCGGCCCCGCATAGGACGACCAGATGGACGGGGATGTCGGCACGGTTCATGTTGGCGTAGCGTTTAGCGAGGAGTTCTGGGTATTTCGAGTAGGTTCCGTTTTTGCCGTTTGCGATGACGACCACTTTTTTATTGGCATCGATTCCCCATTGCTGCTTAAAGCGGAGGGCGTCTTCGCGGGTCCTTTGAAGGGTGAACTCATGCCGTACAGGAGGGCCGCCAATGACGCGCTGATCAGGACGAGTCGTCGACTCGATCCTGCTGAGCATGTCTGGATCATCGAATGCGACGGCCATTTTCATGTGGCGAGTGTCTCTTGGCGCTGTACGCGTCTCAACTGAGGTGTCGATGTCTGTAGAAACGTGCAAGCAAGGGATCCCTAGCAGCTCGCACGCATCAAAGATCGCTTCGTTATCGGCGCTGTAGGTTGTAATGACCATATCAGGATTGCTTGTGAGGAGCTGGTTCAATGTGAGCATTAATTTCCTTTGGTGCGCCTCAGGGTCAGGGGCTCCTCCGGAAAAGCTTCTTAAGAAGTTGATGCACGCATAGGCTTTTTCTTTCAGAAGGCCATTGAAGAGGGAGCTGATAGTCCAGTCTTTACCGAGCCACCGTGTCAGGAAAAAGTTGCGCACAGGGTCTTCTGAAGTGAGAACTTTGGGAAGGTCGATCGAATGGGTATGGAATCCTAACTTAGCAAGGTTGTTGGTGATCCCGCGTGTGACTTCCCGGTGTCCGCCGCCCCAATCGCAGCCGATGATTGCAATGGTCTTTTGATGATTGTTCTGCCGTGTCACAGGATCGACGAGGGTAGGAGGCACTGGCGAGTGGACTGCATTAATTTGGGCTGGTGTCAGCTGGATCATTGAATTGGAGTGGTATGGCCATTCGGCAAGACCGTATTGGGCCGGAGGCAGAGTGGCTTGGCAGCTGCAGAACTGATGGGCAAGCTGACCTGTTGCTCGCGTAATGATCGTATTGGCCTTTTCCCATTGCGACTTCATTTGGCCGATCTGCTGGTGGAACCGTGTCGGGGAAATATGGGGAAGGTTTTTGAAATCGCGCAGCAGATAGACGCTTCCGTTGTAAGCGCTTTTGCATTTTGCAAGCGATGCATTGAGCTCGTCTCTTGAAGTGAGCTGCAGTGTCTGATTGAGCAAAGAGATCGAACGGACGCATCTTTTTAAATGCTCTTCTGTTCCCAATGAATTGTAAAGTTGGGCGACCAGGTTTTCTGGTGCAGCCGCGCGCACTTCTTTTAGAAGTTCTTCGAGATTAAGCTTTTCAAATGGAGTAGCCGTTGAAATGAGGGTTTCTAGATGCCGGGCTAATTCCTCTTTGAATACTTGAGGGGTGCTTTGATTCAGATGGGTTGCAAGGGCTATCCTTCCTGCTGTCACTGTTGGATCTGCACCTTCGGTGTTGCTTAATTTGAAAAGGAGTTGGCCGAGAGCTTTTTTCTGAAACTGGTGTTCTAGTTTTTTGACTTCCGTTTTTTGTTGGAATGGGTTCAAGCGGATCAGTCTGTTTGAATATTCTTCTGAAGTTTGAAAATGGAAAGCAGGATCTTGGCTGATGCGGTCATGAGCTTCTGCAAGCTTGGAATAGATCAGTACAGCATACACGGAAGATAAGACTTCTTCAAAATTGTTGTTGTTGAGCTGGGCATGCAGTCTTTGAAAGCAGTTTTCGCCGATCACATGGCGATTCTTAAGATCGAAGAGAAGATTGCTTAAAGAGGCTTTGACAAAGGGAGTGTCATGCAGATTGTTTTTGATCAGAATGGCAATCCGGTCGGGGATCAGTTCTCCGATCTGAAGCTGGTTCAGCAAAGCGACAATCGGCCCGGTTGCTCGCGTATCTGACCTGAGGCTATCGTAGCGTGAAGCATCGTTCTCAGCACCGTAAAGATGATTGAAATCATCGAGGGATACACGTTGCGGTCGATCGAGAAAAGGAGCTAAAGTTGTATGAGACAAAGTCATTGCAGTCCCCTAAAAAAGGTGAATAATTATTAATGCCGATAAAAAATTGATTTGATGTAAAAATTCAATTTTTTGCTTTTGTGTGAATCGAGATCGGCTTTTTTCTAATGTATTTTAACATAAGTGCAGATTTTTCATAAACATTGATGTTTTGCATTCGCGTGATTTTGTTGTAATTACAATTACGTTTTAATTTTATTGTTGTTTTAATTTATTCGAGGTTAATCTAAATTGATTTATTTCGGTTATTATTGTATAATACATTTTGTCGAGATGGCTTGAGAAAAATCATCTCAGTGCAAAAAAGAAATTAAAATATTGAATGAGATTTCCTTTAATTAATGAGCTTTCATATACTTCTTTGCTATTTGAATCTGTCAAGCTGAGTGCGAATATTTTTTTGCAAAAATTTATTTGAGGATTGCATCTTATATTATGGCAACTGTCCTAGACCTAAGACAAAATGCATTAATGAACCTGCCCCAAGCGCTTCCTTCCGGCCTCCAGACCGAAGGGAATGTGCTTGTGGAAAGAGGTGGATTTCTTAATGCTGCAGCTCGAAGCATCATTCCAGGATACGCGACCTCTGAAGACGCTAAAGTGACTAAATATTTTTTGAATTTTTTCAAAGATATTGTTGCTGAAAAGAAAAATATACCTGCTGACCAGTTAAAAAAAGTATTGCAATATGCAGAGCAGCACATTGCAGAACGGGTCGCTTTCCGACAAGGCCATAACCTGACCGAGCATACTCCTGAGATTGCAGACCTTGAAAGATATGCGTTTGCGGCGCGGATTAAGATCAACGATTTCGAAACCCCTGCTCAAAAAGAAGCTATAAGGGCAGTGGTTCAACGGCATAATCAATCGTTGTTCTCAAAGTGGGAAGGTCTGGACTTCGGCTCTAGACCAGTTGATAAGGAAGCTTTTTGGGCCCATCCAGACATGGTCGACTTCCTCTTTAAAAACCATTTGCACCGTTATATCGGCCACCAAGATTATCAGCATAAGATCGAGATGTGGCCAACCCTAAAGCAGAGGGAAGGATCCTGGGTTGTTGAATCGGAAGCCCATCTGAAGATGAATGGCCGTATGACGCCTTGGTCTCAGATCCGCAGCATGTTTGAGGTCGAGCCCGACACGCAGAGGCTCTATACATTGGACGATCAGGGTTCAAAGCAGTATTGGATGTATTTAGAAGATGGCTTTGTCCAACACGACCGCCACGATTTCGAAAATATGCGCCGGTTCAAAAAGTTAGAACGTCCTCCAGCTCAATGCAAACTCCAGTTGATCACAACGCATGCCCATGAAGATAAGTGGAACTTCGCAGATCGTCTGCTGCAAGGGGCCCGGCACACTTTTTTCCGGATCGTCATTGGAGAGGGCTTTCAGAGAAATCATCCAGAGCTTCCTTATAAAGATGGCGAAGTTTACAGCATTGGCTTCGGCGGGCCGGCCGGTTCAGTCAATGTGTTCCAACCTCTGACAACATTCCAAGGAAAGCTCTATTCTCCCGATGGCTGGGAGTTCTTTTCGGAAGATTTGCAGGTGACCGAGATCGATACGACGGATGATAAGATCATCCATTTGTTCGATATCGTCAAACGGCAAGCTAGAGAACAACACGGATTCCACATTATCGGAAGCAACTGCTGCACAAGAGGAATGGCGATGCTGCGCGAGGCAGACATTCTAGACATCCCGACGAAGAACCACTTGATCACGATGACATACGAATACGCTTTCTCAGAGGAGACGCGCAAATACATCGATAAGGTTGCTAATTTCATTATCAGATATACACCTGAGACTGTGAAGGAAGTGGTCACAAAAATTGGACTGTTTTTCTATTCCCTAGTTGTTTCTCCGTTGTTTTTACTGCTTGGAGCTTGGAGGACGAAGGTCGCTTATGATCCAGAGTCTAATCAAGATCCTTCCGGGATTACGGCGGAAGAGGGGATGGTGCGGGCGAGCAACAGGATAAGGGGGCTTTTTTCAAACATCTACGACTTTTTCGATCCAGAGAAAATGAGCTTCGACCTAACGCATAACGTATGGCGCTGGCAGCAAAAGTATGCTGAGACCCACCCTGAAAGTTCATTTACTATAAATCAAAATTAATAAATGAGGTTAGCCTTATGTCTCTCAATGTTGATTACTATTTAAGATCGAGTTGCTGCTGCCCTCCAAGCTCTCAGCCAGTATCGCAAGTTCAAGCGGCGCAAACGCCGATTAGCATGGAGCGGATTGTAGGTTGGATCAATCGAGCAAACACGGAGATCCCCAGAGCTGATGCGCTCAACGCAAACGGCCTCTACTCTTTATTGAACCAGGAAGTGACTGTGATCACCGACTTGCTTGCAGAGTCTAATTCCTTAGTGGCAAGCATTAATTCTCTGACACCCGATTTTATCCGTAGGACAGTTGATACTCTTGTCCGTCCTAAAAAAGAGCAATTGGAACGAGCTTTGGCCACTGCGCAGCAAAAGGTCACCGAACACCATGCTGAAATCGAAACAGACCACAAACTGTCTGAAAAATGGGCTACATTAGGACTTCCTGCTTCCGTCCTCGAAAGACATGCCGATTGCGCCCGTTTCATGATCGAGTCGGGACTGGCCTTCGCTATCGTCGGATACCGAGAGACCTCGCAGAATCCAGCGATGCATGACTTAAGATTAGCTCCGGACGGCCATCCTTTGATCAAAGTCCAAAACCAATGGGTGCGCTGGGAGCGCTTAAAAGAGCAAGTGGCCTACGATCCTGATACATACATGATCAGGTCTCGAGATTATCCAGGTCAGCTCGTCCAGGCTTGGACCTACTTGTCGCCGCAAGGGCTGATGCCGATCGATAGGATGAACCACGACCGCCTAGTGCCCGTCTACCAGCTCAGTCCTGAAGAATACCAAAGGACATTGCAAACGGCCCGCAGGTTCTACGAAACCAATGCAGAGGTCGATGTTGGAGTGGCAAAAGATTGTGTAATCCAATTTGTTACATCTCCAAGCCGACGTCTTTGCGCAACCAAGACAGTCGAAGACACTCCCGCTAACCAGAATTTAATTGAAAATATCAATTCGCACGTCATTATGCGCCTTATTACGCCAAACGGCGATGTTTATTCGTTCGGCCTCGAGATGCCGGCTGAATCGCAGGAGTTCCTTTTCCACGGCGGATCGATGGACAGGTTCATGGCGACCGTTCCAGCTAAGGTGAACAAAGCTGGCGACTATGAGGAGTTCCGTCAGTTCGATGAAAGGATCGTCACAGGGATCCCTCTGACCCAAGCCCGCGCTAATGGGATCATCCAAATGATGAACAACATGGGCGATATCCAGTTCCAGTTCATGCGTCAAAACTGCTCTAACCTCATGAGGACAGTCATCCAGGAAGCAGGCTATGATCCTATTGACAACCGTATTAATGGTGGATCGGTATTATTCGGCGTGATTCCAAATGGAGAGCATTGGCCTGTCATCGGTCCTGTGATCGGACTGGTGAAATATGTCACAACGCCTGTCTTTAATTTCTTAAGCAATTGGACCCCTGAGTTTGTCAAATCCGCGCTCTCATTTGTATGGACAGTCATCACTTATATTCCGCATAAAATCGGTATTGTTCTTGTGAACTTGATCCAGCTCAAGCTCGGCGGAGGCAAAATGCTCTATCCATTGCCGGAAGGGGTGCAAGAAGATGAGTTCTATGACAATCGCAGGATCATTAACTTCTCTCGCAACATCCGTTCGTTCTGGGATATGTTTAGAGATGAGACTACGGTTGCCTACCACTCTAAGCACGTGATCGATTGGCAGAAGCAGCAGCGCTCGACATTCTCCGAGCAGTATAGCGGCCGCCCGAAATTGGTCGTTGTTCCGCCAGTTGCTACAACTGTTTAAGCTTGGGTTAAAGGTTTTAAGACGAAAGTTTTACCACAAAGCCCACAGAGATGACAGAGACGGTTTCGCCGCAAGAAATCCCGTCTTTCACTCTCTGTGTGCTCTGTGGTCTTTTTATTAGTGCTGAGGATCTAAATTTTCAGTAAAAAAAGCAACAGGATGCTAGGATCGTCAGGATAGAAAAACTGTCCTGTTGCAATTTTGTTAGTTGGAAAGGGGCTCTTCCAGATCGTAGACGGGATGGATATCGAACCCTGCATTGCGAACTGCAAAGATCACTTGTGCAATCGGCTCCCATTGAGCTGACTTGTCGATGTGGAGCAGGACCTTGGTCTGGGACGGGTCCTTAGGAATGAGTCCAAGGGTCTGCTGCTTTTGCAGCTCTTGCTGGATCCCCCCAATGGTCGGGATCAGGTATTCATTGAACTCGGTGATCCACTTATATTCCCCTTTTTCATTGACGCTCAAATTGACAATGTAATTGTCATTTTGCCCTACTGCGGAAGATTCTTCCGATGCCGGATGGATTTTAACAAGCTTGATCTCGCTGTCGTAGAGGGCCGCCCGAGTCACTGCAAGGGTTGCAAAGACTGCAACGACCAAAAACAGAAAGTCAACCATCGGAGCTAGGTTTAAGCTCCCGTAACTTTTAATCTCTTCTTCAGGGATAATGTTCATAGGCTCGATTATCCTTTGTATTCGACTGTCCTGTCATCGATCAGTGTCGCTAAAGACTGCGCTTCGTTCTCCACAGTTGCCAGTACCTTGACTAGGCGGTATTTGGCAAAAGAGTGGAGCATCAATGCTAAGATCGCAACGATCAATCCAGCAACAGTTGTTCCGACGGAAACGCCAAGTCCATCAAAGAGCGTCGAGATGCTTTCAATCGATCGGTTGATGTCATAAAACGCATAGAACATTCCTAAAACGGTTCCAAGCAGGCCCAGCATTGGAGCGATGATAGCGATGTCGTTCAAGAGGCCGATCCGCTGCCAGAAATGGACGGAGGCGCGCTTGCCTTCCGATTTCATCGCCTCGATCATGACGGGCAGGCCATGACGGCGGGCATTGATACCGCTTGCAACCATTTTGCTGATGAGGTTCTCATGGTGCTGGCACAGGGAGAGGGCATCATCGAATTGGTTGCTGTTCAACTTGTTCTTTACGTTTTTAAGGAATGCTGCAGAGATTGAAGCTGACTTGCGTAGGGATAGGATGCTGTAGAGCCAGACGCAGAGTGCGAACACGGACATGGCAAAGAGGATCGTGTAAATGACGGGCGATCCGGAGAAGGCCTGTTGAATATTTACTTCGATTGCTTCATTTTTTTTTTCCGCGTTATTGGCGCCGACATTGAGGACTGCTGGAGCTTCTTGGATCTCGGGGACTTCTACAACAACGAAATCTTCTGCCATTTCAGCAGACTCTTCCAACTTCGCGATTTCTTTATCGGGAGAAGGCAAAACTCGGTTGGATGCATCTGCTGTAAGAGACATGGTTGAAGCGTCGATCTTGGGCAGTTCATTTGTCGAAAGGGGAGGGGTCTCTTGCTGGACTGGCATGACAAGTGCGAAGTCGTGATTGACTTCGATTTGTTGGATCGTGTCTGTCGGAGCAGCCTCTTCTTTGGCATCAGCGATCGGCTTTTCAGAAATCGCTTCAATTGGCGCAGCTGTTGCAACAGGCTCTTCATCCATTTGATCGGTCAAATCTTGCTGTTCTGCGATCGCTTGGACGGCCACGGCTTCATTTTTGTCAGTGTCGTTAAAGGACTCTGCATCCCGTTTTAGTTCTTCTTCGAGGGCTAAGATCTCATCTTCAAACTCGTCCATCTCTTCATCGAGGAGGGAAAGCTCTTCATCGATGACGGAGGCTGAAATTGGATTCTCATCGAAAACAAATGGTATGGGAGCTGCTTCGTTGATCGGATTAGGATCAGCATGGGCTGATAGCACTGAAAAGAGGGAAGCGCCCGCTATCAAGATGTAAAAGGGTTTCATAGTCGCTTTGTCTCCACATTTGGCGTTATGACAAATAAAAATTTACCTTAAGCTGGACTTCAGCTTATCAATTTAACCGAGTATTGATCAACGGATATCTTGAGACCGTTGAATAATTGATCGATCGAAAAAATGTTCATTTTGCGATCTTTTGATTTTCACTTGCCTCCTATGGAACGTCTCGCATATGGGGTTCTTTTGCAATCGAAATCTCATCAAAATGAGGCAGTTGCAAAATTGCTTTGCCCGGAAAAATCGATGATTTTGAGGCCGCGGATACACGAGAAGGTTCTGTGAACCTTCGCAGTCGACCCCAAGTGGGTCGGCCAAGGAGAATGGGTGGAAATGGCTTCAAAAGTTCGATTTTGCCGGGCAAATGAGTTTTGCAACTGCCTCAAATGACCTTTTTTTCTAGATCGCTGAATTATGCAACGGTCTCATCTTGTCGCTTGCAATATCAATTTGGAATATGCGAGAATATTGCCCCTATGAAACCAAAACAACTGAAAGCCCCATTCCGCTGGGATGAGCGAAGGCCCCACTTAGCTGACCGCGTCCTATTTGTCCCGCATCATTATTTTGAGCATTCGAGTTTTGTCCTGCCGAAATTTGAAGAGCCGGAACTTTTTGGCCGCAAGGCTCCCATCTATATTGAATATTGCAGCGGGAATGGCGATTGGGTTGTTGAGAAGGCGGTCCAGTTTCCTGAATATAATTGGATTGCTGTTGAAAAGAGGTTCGACCGAGTCCGTAAAATTTGGTCCAAGCTCAAAAACCAAAACGTTCCTAATTTATTGGTTGTCAGCGGCGAAGCGCTTCCATTTACAGAGCACTATTTAAAAGGGGAGAGCATTGCCGGTTGCTTTATTAATTTTCCTGATCCGTGGCCTAAGGGAAAGCATGCCAAGCACCGCTTGTTCCAATCTTCTTTTATCCAGCAATTGGGAAGAGTCTTGGAAAGAGGGGCCAAGCTCACCGTTGCTACAGATGATGAGATCTGGGCAGACCGGATTAGCACCGCTTTTCTAAATGAGAAGAATTTTCAGGCTGCATTTCCCCATCCATATTTTGTGACGGATTGGCCTGATTACGGCTTTTCCTATTTTGGACAGCTATGGCGCGATAAGGGGAAAACCATCCATTATCTGCAATTTGTCAATGGACAGGAGAGCTGATGGTCGAACCTCTTGATATTGCTATCGATCATTTGCATTGCTACCGTAACGCGGTTCCTTTTTTTCCATTGGTTCAGGATGGAAATTGGCCGATCAGCGATTGGGCCCATGCTGCAGTTGTCTCTTTACAGGCGAGGCCGCAGGATGACCTCAATTGGTCTTCCTCCTTGGAAATGGCAAGAGAGATTGTTTGTTCTGGAAAATGGGTCCTTTGGGAAATTGACTTTGGGTTTGGCTCAGGGAGCATCGATTTAAACGATCAAACGGCGTTTTATTCGTATACTGTTGCCATTGAAGAATTCGTCAATAAGGTCTGGAAGGAATTTTCTGCTGCGACGTTTGGATTGGTCATCTATCGAGGAGATGCAGACTTTTCAAAGAGGATCTTAAATGTTGCAGATCGCTTTGCGGAAGAGGGCGTCGGCGATGGGTCTTCTTGTCGCCTTGATCTTTATGCTGCAGAGATGTTCGCGCAATACCTGCACCGTCTCGTTTCTTTTTTGCCTGATGGGCTAGCTCCTCTTGCGTTGATTGACGCTAGAGGATCGAACTGTTTGGCCCAAGCGGCTTTGATGTTTTCGCGCCGCCGCTTCGAACATGTCCATCTTGCCGTTTGGGGCTCGCCGCTTCCTGTACCGGGACTCTGCTGGCAAACGGGCGGATCTTTTTCTGGTTGGATTGGACCGAATAGTCCGATTGCTGCGCCAGCTTCTGTGCCTAACCGGGCCTTATGTCTGCCGCAAGATGATTTCTGCACTCTTGAGTTTTTTAGCGAATTAGATGAGCTGCTTGAAAATTTGCTCCAGTCCGGCGATCCGTTTCGACTTGTGTGCGAAGAGCGTTTGACCGAAGAATGGGATGGTTTAGACCAGCTGATCCTCTTTCCTGGCCAAACAAGCCCTCAGGGCAAGCGGATGGTCCAGGGCTTTATTGCCGCAGGCGGCAGCATCATTGATGCCGGCACACTTCGATCAGCTTCAAATACAGGGAGCCTGCAGGCTTCATCTCTTCTCTAATGTGCTCGATCACGGCCTTTAATAAGGTTGGCGGCAAGGGAGAGTGATTGCTCTTGGAGTTTAAAAGGGACACAGCCCTGTCTAATGGGATACTGGTGTTCCGATAGTCTTTTTCCGCGTAGGAGATCATTGTCTTATTAAAATAATTTTTAATGTCAAGCAGCGGATGGTAAGCATTTTCCTGGTAGAGCCTTTTAGAAAAGCTATGCAGATCGGTTAATCTCTCGACCATCAAATTCCCGTCGTTATCCAATGAAAAAAGGGGCTTTTTTGCCAGTTCTAAGAGGAGTTCGGCGCAGGCTTTGATTTCCTGGCGTTGCGAGAGGTTGAGAGGTTTCCAAGCATTGTAGAGGGGCATCGGCGATACCTGTATAAAGATATTCCTAGATATCGCATGGAAAATCGATTGAAATCAAGAGAGATAAGTAGTGGGAAGGCCGCAAACGATTTTAGAGAGCTTGTTTGCAGGTAAAAAACCAATCGGAGCAGAGGGATTTGAACCCCCGACCCACTGCTCCCAAAGCAGTTGCGCTAGCCAAACTGCGCTATGCTCCGATTAGCGAGACGCTATTTTAAACAAAAAGCCTTATTTTTAACAAGAACTTAGATTTTCTCATGGAGATTTTGAATCGCTAGGATCGTTTGCTGCACTAAAAGAGGGATGATTTCTGCGGTGGGACGGTTCGATGCGAGGGGGAAGCCCTGGCCTGCATAAAGCGAGAGCCATTCGAATTGGTTCTGTTTATCAGCCACTGTCCGGATGTCTTTTGTGAGAAAATGCTGATGGGGGAACGGGGCGATCTGAGGCGAATCATTTTGCATCTGGCGAGTGAACTCGTTTTCGATCATCCGCGCCGGTTTGCCTGTTAGCAAGGAGGTAACGATCGTTCTTCTGTTTTTCAGCTGCAGCAAAGCCCGTTTGTAGGTTGCAGAGGCGTGGCTCTCAGGTGTCGCGAGGAATGCCGTGCCTAATTGTGCAGCACGGGCTCCAAGCGCCATTGCTGCAGCAATCCCTTTTCCGGTCATGATCCCGCCTGCGGCGATGACAGGAATCTTGCAAGCATGAACAATCTGAGGCAGCATTGCGAGGGTCCCCAAGCAAGGATCGGGACGGGTTCTATCGAATGCGCCTCGATGGCCTCCGGCTTCGTACCCTTGGGCAACGACCGCATCGACGCCGCTCTTTTGCAAGAGGAGCGCCTCATCTAATGTTGTGGCCGTGCCGATCACAAAAGTATCCTGTCTTTTTATCCGAGCCATGATCTGCTCATCTAGGATGCCGAACGTAAAGCTGAAAATGGGAACCTTTTCTTGGCAGATGACCTCAATTTGGGATTCAAGTTTAGGTAGGTGGGCTGTGGATGGAACAGAAGGGATGCCCAGCATCGTTCTGTATTTGTTCAAGTGGTGATCGGCTTTTTGGATCTGAGTTTCATTATTTTCGATATGCTCCCGAGCGAAGAGGTTGACAGCAAACGGTTGATCGGTAAGCGATCGGATCTCATCGATGGCTTCTTTAATTTCTACTGGGGAAAGGTAGGCTGCTCCTAGCGATCCAAGCCCGCCTGCATTGGATACTGCGGCAACTAGCTGCGGCATGGAAACGCCTGCCATGGGAGCTTGGATGATCGGGAATCGAATTCTCAGCCGTTGGATGAGAGCATTCTCTTTCCACATATGGAAAAATCCTTGTTTGGATAGCGTCTTTCTGCCATCGTTGTCCTACTAAAACAACTTGTCAAATTCTTAATTTTTCAAGCTGTTCCGATATTAAATTCAGCTTTAGGTCTTTGAAGATATTTCGCAATCTTTTACTTTAGAGTTAGGCGCTGCATCATCGACATCTATATGCGCTAGGAGAATGATTATGACATCGTTTCGGCATTTAAAATCTGTGATCCGTTTGAACGAATTAGCAGAGGACCCGATTGACTTGACAGAAGAGGGTTCGCTCACTCCAAAACGCATTGATGGGATGATCGCTGAAGCTGCCAAGCTTAAGCTGTTTTATGGAACGGAACGGGTTTCTGACAATGTGATCGGCGCGCTGCAGGACCTTGCAGAAGAGACGCAGGCTGTTAAAAAGATGGAAGCGATGCAGCATGGGCAAGTTGTCAACTTCATTGAAGGGTTCGAAAGTGAAAAGAGGCCTGCGCTTCATACGGCCATGAGAGATTTTTTCGACCAGAGGATCTCTTCGGAACCCTCTCAAGCAGCAACCCAGCTGGCTTATAAAGAATTGGAGAAGCTGCGCTCCTTTTTAGATGATGTCGAGTCGAAAGAACAATTTACCGATCTGGTGCAAATCGGCATCGGCGGATCGGAGCTTGGCCCCAAAGCGGTCTATATCGCTTTGGAAGCCTATCATAAACCTAACCGCAGGGTCCATTTCCTATCGAATGTCGATCCAGACGACGGCGCGCAGATCTTTCATCGGGTCAATTTGGAAAAGACTCTTGTCGTCGTCGTCTCTAAATCAGGTTCGACGCTCGAAACCCTCACCAACGAACAGTTTGCCAAAGAATACTTTGTGAAGGCGGGGCTTAATCCCAAGAACCACTTTGTCGCAGTGACTGGCAAAGGCAGTCCGATGGATGATCCGCAGCAATACCTGGCATCCTTTTATATCTGGGACTATATCGGGGGGCGTTATTCGGTCACTTCGATGGTGGGAGGAGTTACTCTCGCGTTTGCGTTAGGAATGGACCGGTTCCTTGAGTTTTTGCGCGGCGCAAATGCCATGGACAAAATGGCCATGAAGAATGACTTGAAGTGCAACCTTTCCCTTCTTTCAGCGCTGCTCGGCATTTGGAACCGCAATTTTCTCGGGCTTCCCACTGTTGCCATTATCCCTTATTCCCAAGCGCTCATGCGTTTTCCTGCACACTTGCAACAGCTTGACATGGAGTCAAACGGCAAAAGGATCGATAAGCGGGGGCATGACGTTGATTTTGACACAGGGCCGATCATTTGGGGAGAACCGGGAACGAATGGCCAGCACTCTTTCTACCAGTCGATCCATCAAGGAACCACGGTTGTTCCTCTTGAGTTCATCGGGTTCAAAGATAGCCAGTACAAAGAAGATGTGGTCTACAGCGGTACGACCTGCCAGGAAAAGCTCCTCTCCAACCTCTTTGCCCAGTCGATCGCATTGGCTGTCGGACAGAAAAGTGCAAACCCGAACCAATTCTTCCCCGGCAATCGTCCGAACCGTATCCTCTTTGGCCATCGGCTCGATCCATTTGTGATGGGGGCCATCTTATCTTATTATGAACACAAGGTCGCTTTCCAAGGGTTCATTTGGAATATCAACTCGTTCGATCAAGAGGGGGTCCAGCTTGGAAAAAAGCTGGCTCTGAAGATCGTCGATCAGTTCGCAGCAAAACGGCAAGGAAAGTCGCTGGATCCCAAAAACTTTCCTCTTGGCCAAGCCTACTTGCGCCACATCGATTAGGACGCAGTTGCTAAAAGATGTGAATGAACAGTTTAAGCGGACAGCTGGCCATTATTAACGCTAAGGGCGCGCGCTGTGTCGATCTGCAGTAAAACTGGGGTTGTTAAAAAGACCTGTCCGAACTCGGGAAGCTTTTGCTGCAGGAGCTTTTGTCTTTCGGGATCGAGCTGGATACCGAAGTCATCGATTCCTAGCAGCGGCTTAGAACCGATCAGCTGATGAAATTGTTCCCATTGGGCAAAGCGCAAAGCGGAAGATCCGCAACGCTTCTGCCCTTCGCTTGAAAAGTTCTTGGCATCTTTTTCAGAAATAGCAATCTCCAGATCGTCCCGATGAGGACCGAAGAGGGTCGAACCGAGATGGATCTCTTTTGCGCGGTTTTTTTTCCATTGCGCCAGGAGAAATTCGACGAGATTGCCGCCTTGCAGATCGCGCAATGAAAAACTGCATTCGTATTTTGCGGTCAGAGAGTCTTTTCCATGGGATAGATGCTCCATCCATTGGCCGATCGGAGAGCCTAGCTGTAAGATGGCCTCCTTTCTTTTTTCAATGAGGTAGGCTGCGGACGGCGCCATTGCCATTTCCCAAGCGGCCAAAGTGGTTTCGCTGCGGCTTTTAAGCAGATGGTTTCTCTGTTTCATCGCTCTAAAATAACGTCCCAAATGATAGACGTAGAGGGGATCGATCTGGGCGATGTGCAGGTCGATGAACTTTCTTCTGTCTGTTGGAGAGCCGCTCATTAGGGAGTGGTCTTCCGGAGAGAGCAATACTCCGGGAAGGGTGCCTAATAGGGATGTGAAATTGTTATGGACCGTGTTGTTGTATTGAACTTTGCGGGACTGCTCATCGTAGAAGATCTTAATGCATTGGGAGATCCCATCTTTGGCAAAGTGGGCTTCCACATAAAAATAGTTTGCGCCTGTTCGGATGAGGTCGCTTAGCCGTTTTGTCCGAAAGGACCTCCCCGTGCTGATCAGATAGATCGCTTCGAGGAGGTTCGTTTTTCCTTGTCCATTGTCCCCATAGATGAGGTTTACGGAAGGGCAGAATGAGGCTTGCACCTGTTCATAATTGCGGAAATTGCGCAAGACCAGGTGCTGGAGCCACGTCATAGATTACGCTTCTAATCGCATCGGCATGATCACAAATTGAGCCGTCGTCGAATCTGTGATCAACCCTGGGTTATAGGAATCGGAAATGTTGAAATGGACCGTTTCATCCTTGCTGTGGCGCAATATGTCGAGGAAGAAGTTCGGGTTGAAAGCGATATCGAGTTTTTCGCCGCCATAATTGACAGGCATGTTGACCTTCCCTTCGCCGATCTCGCCGCTGACTGCGGAAAGATGGAGCTCGCCGGACGTGAACGTGAAGCGGACGGAGCTGCTGTTATCTGGTGTGAACAAGGAGACTTGGCGGAGCAAAGTAATTAGCTCTTCTCGGTGCAAAGAGATCGTGCTTTCTTTTTTCTCCGGGATCACGCGGCTAACGTCTGGATATTGACCGGAAAGGAGCTTGCTGATCAGAGTGACCGGGCCGACTTCGATCGCGATTTTGTCATTCATGAGGGTCAGCTTGGCAAGGTCCTCTTTGTTATCGAGGATCCTGATCATCTCATCGACTGCTTTAAGGGGGATGATGTAGGAGCCTGTCTGCTCCGGAGGAAGATCGACCGGGACATGAATTTTCGCAAGGCGTTTGCCATCTGTTCCAATGAAGGTCGCTGTTTGGTTTGCTTGTTGCAAATATACGCCGTTCAGTACTTGTCTGCTGTCGTCGCGGGCTGCGGCAAAAGCAGTCCTTGAAAGCATTTCTCGGAGAAGGGGACTTGTTAACGAAAGGTGGACACCTTCCGAGAGATCGGGAAGCGCTGGGAATTCATTCTTATGCATTCCATGGACTTTGAAGTGGGATGTGCCGGCATTGATAGAGGCCATATCGGGCGATGAGGAGTGGATCTCGACGGTAGGCGATGTCAGCTCGCGGATCAGTTGAAAAAAGCGTCTGGCTGGCAGGGTGATCGCCCCTTCTTCAACAACTTTAGCTTCTGCATAGGCGCGCATGCTGACGGTCAAATCGGTTGCGCTAATGATCAACTGATCATCAACTGCTTCAATTAGGACGTTGGCTAAAATTGGAATGGCGGGCTTTGCGGCGACGATGTTTTGGATTTTTCCAATCAGCGAAACTAAATCAAGGCGAGGAATGATGACTTTCATAGGATGCACTCCAATCTTTTGTGTTACTACTCGACTTTGCACATTTTTTGATCCACTTGCCTCGTCTATTTGCCCTCGAACGTTTGGCCAGGGCCAAACTGGTCGATTTATTTAGACGGGAAGGGGTTAGAAAACCCCTTCCCGTCTAAATAAACGCCCTCGAAACCAAATATCTCGAGGCATGCGAACCAAACATGTACAAAGTCGAGTATCTAGGGATGCATCATAATACAAATATGCTGCAGAGTCAAATATCTTGAAAAGGTGATATGCTCCGATCGCTTAGATTTTATGAATTTCGATTTGCTGCGACTTTGTTAAATCGATCATTATCTTCGCCCTGCCTGCTTTGGGCAGGACTTCGTCTGTAAGAGACTGTTAACGGATTTAGGTTGCGTCGCTTTTTTGAGAATTTTTCGCAAATTTTGCGTCCGTTTGTAGGGGGTAATATACGAAAGCTGATATAACCCCCAACAAACGGACGCAAAATTTCCTGAAAAAGTCCAAAAAATCGACAAAAACTAAATTCGTTAACAGTCTCTAAGAAGCTGTTTTATAACTAGACTTTTTAGGGATTTGAGAGGCTTTCCGATGAACTTTCGTAAGGCCTTAGCCGTTCAGGCGACGAACTCATGTGTAAGCACATGGGTGAGAAGCCTGATACGAAAGATCGCGAAAAGACTCCAAAGACCGAAAGTGGAGTTATAAAACAGCTTCTAAGTAGACACTCGCTTTTGCGTTTACTAGTCTGAATCGTTTAACACTACAGGCATAATTCTAAAACAAGGGGTGAATTTTGTGCCCATACTAAACTCATTAATTGCATTTTCAATTACCGATGAAAAGCAATCAGCCAGCTTACCTGATTGTTTGGACTGTAAAATAGAAGCTTCGCTGATTTTTTCTTTCAGCGCTTCCAGGGCATGAACCTGGGCTAGATTCCGATAGAATCCCGGCTCAGGAAAGTGTTTAGCAAGAACAGCTTGCAGTTTGATATTTTCTTGATGAATCCATCGAAGGCAAACTGGATGAGCAAAATTTGATAATGGATTACGCCAGTGCACTGTCGCTCCTGACTGTTCACATATTCCGCAGGTAGTTGAGTGTTTTACGAGTGGCATGTTATTTTCTCCTTATTTTAAAATGATTTTGTAATGATCCATATTTTGAGACCGTTCTCTAATTGATCGATCGAAAAAAAATGTTCATTTTGAGATCTTTTGATCAACACTTACCCCATATGTGGCTTCCTGCATAGACGGGCTTGTTCATAATCAAAATTTCATCCAAATGCCCTGTTATTTCTTGATCACTGAATTATGGAACGGTCTTAATTATTAAACAGCAAAAACATATCGTAAAATGGCGAATGGTTTTTTTTGGGGGATTGGTTTTATTAACCGTGGTCGCGAAGGGCCCTGTCGATCGCTTTCTTGTGTTCCCGCTCTTTGATCGAAGCCCGTTTATCATGGAGCTTTTTTCCACGGCAACAGGCGATCTTGACTTTGACAAAGCCGTTCTTCAGAAACATGCCAAGCGGGATTAAGGTGAGACCTTTTTCTTGGGAGAGTGTGTAAAGTTTCTCGATTTCCCGTTTGTGGAGGAGGAGTTTTCTGTCCCTGCGCTCTTCATGGTTGAACAGGTTGCCGAACTTGTACGGCGAGATCGATGCATTTTTTAGAATCACTTCACCTTTGGAAACGAGGACATAGGAGTCTTGGAGGCTCCCTCCATGGTTGCGCAGAGATTTGATCTCGGTTCCGACGAGGACAATGCCAGCTTCCCAAGTATCAAGGATCTCATACTCGTAGGTAGCTTTCCGGTTGGAGACGAGTTCTGAATCGTTTTTTTTCGACATTGTTTGCTAACGACCGAATAGGGATTGTCCAAATGGTGTGACCATAAAGCATTCTTTGCCTTCGTGCAAGCCAATTGCTGTGACCCCAATTTCAAATAACCAGTCGTAGACGACAGATCGGATCAAGGCGGCCTCTTCTTCAGAATAGCTCGGAAGGCAGTATTTCCATGTCTTCCCCTGTCTCTTTAACATAACGAGGGAATCTTCTCCAAGGGGAACAATGGTCCCTCGGATGAAATCATCAAAATAGACCCATCCTGAATTGAGGACCCTCTGGATGCTCTTCTCCGCTTCTTTGATATTCCTGTCAGTGCATAATTGAGAGGAGATTTTAGGGTTGTCGAGCCGATTCAGGGGATGCCGATATAAGAAGATAGCGCGGTTTTCAGGGCGCATATCGAGCCAGTCGTTCGCCGCTTCCAACGCATAGAGGCGGTCATCAACAATATCGGCAAGCTTGAGAATGCGTAATTTAGAGATCAGCCGGTCGATATAGCTTGGAAGATCGGCATCGCTTTCTTTAAAACCTTCCAATTTGGAGGCCAATGTAGAAAAATTAGCAGACTGAAGGGCTATCAACCCATCTTTGCCGGCAGTAAGCGGAATAGGCTGTTTCTTTGCCATCGTCAGCACGGCGCTGATGTCTTGAATAAAGGAAAAGTCTTGAGGCCTTGCCCGTTGGATTTTTTCTGCCGTGGCGATAGAGGGCGCTTCGGTGGTCCGCAAAAACATCAGATATTCATGCCATTCATGAAAAGGGGTGACTACCTCTTTCCAATCATCATCGACTTTCCGATACCCTAAGCAGCAGACAAAGTTGAACTCGAGGTAAAGCAAGTATTCTTCGAACTGCTCCTTTGAAAGACCATACTTATCGACAAGGTCTTTGGCAAATACGGAAAAATCCGGGGCGCTGTAGACGTCCTTGACGATCGCATTGAGCGTGGGATTGGGGAAGTTGAGGTCGAGCAGGTAGCGTTGGAAGATCTGGGGCGTCAGCAGGTATTTTTCGACAAGCGACTCGAAGATATTATTGGACGTTCTTGGAATCGAATACCAGATAGGGAGCACATGGATGGGAACCTTGCGCAAAAGGCTCTGCAAATACTCCATTCCAGGCTTGAAATCGGGGTCGAACTTCATGATCTGTGTTTCAAAGTACTTGCGCAGCTCTTTATCGACGGTGATCGTCTCATCGTCGTAAGCAAACAGTCCCGATTTGCTCAATTTCTGCAAAATGGGAAGGATCTCTTCTTCTTCGAGGCTTAAGTTTTTTGCTAGCTTGCGGATCGGAATGGTGATGGAACTATAAAGGATCTCTTCCAAGACTTCCAAGTCGACAGATGTAAACTGTCCCATGAGAAGACGATTTTCGATATCCTGCCGATAGTCGTAATCTTCTAGGGAAATTTTATTTTTTTTTTGCAGGTTTACATCGTGCATAGTTCGATTCTCTTTATGTCTTTGACCGGATAGGATAATCGATTTTTTGATTTGACGCAAGCTAAGAGACATTCTCTGAATTAGAATAATTTGGTTTTTGATGGACTTTTTGATCCCTTCATAAATTGCTGCGAAGCACATAGTTAAATTAACTAGGGCAAGCAACAATTTATGAAGAACCTATTCCAGTAATATGGCTTCGTCGATTTTTGGGATTACTTTGGCTTATTTTTGATCCAAATGACGGGGTTAATATACGAGAGCTGATATTAACCCCGTCATTTGGATCAAAAAGTAGGCTCAAAA
>JAFEGF010000208.1 GCA_018240225.1 Verrucomicrobiota bacterium | reverse complement strand
TTGGAGGTTACCCCATTTAAAACAGTATGGAGACTTTACTCATGTAATCACTCCTCCATGCCTCAACTAGATTCCTGACCCCCTCTTGGCTTATAAACTACTCTCATTCAAACATTCGTCCCTGCAGCTTCCGTTAAAGCTTTTGCTATAAGTGTTTGGGATTGGCTTACCTGGCTCAATATAGCGGCATGAAACGTATTTTTCATTAGCCCACGTCAATATGACATCGCTCACAAACTCTATCCCATTATCGCTAATAATTTCTTCCTGTTTTTCTTGAGTACTAGCTTGTTCAGTTCACGCACAACAAGAATCGTTCTGAAAAATGAGAACTTGTAAAAGAATATCCAACTATTTAAAATTATCGCATTTCATCTAAAATGAGGTTAGATTTGCTTAAAAAAAAACCATTACTTAGGAAAAGAACACTCTCCTCTACACAACTAACTCTCGATGGCAATTCTCTTTCTACTTTTGACGTTATTTCTGCATCCTACAACGTTGAACAAGAAGTAACAGTCTCAAAAGACTGCATAAAACGTCTAAAAGATTCTCACCTGCTGCTAAATCAAATGGTAAATAGCAATCGCGTAATTTACGGTGTGAATACAAGCGTTGGTGGATTCGTTAACTGCCTGGTTGCTACAAAACATGCTCAAAAACTTCAAGAAAATTTGATTTCAGCTGTTGCGACTAATGTAGGCCCATATCTTGATGACACCGTTGTTAGAGCTGCAATGCTTGTCCGCTTGAATTCATTGGCCCGTGGTTGTTCTGGAATCAGTTATGAAAATTTTAACAAGCTGCTGAAAATATACAACGCCGGCATTATTCCTTGCATTCCATCCAAAGGATCACTAGGCGCCAGCGGAGATTTAGGACCTTTAGCATGCATTGCACTCGTAGCAATAGGAAAATGGAAAGCAACATACAAGGGCAAAATCCTTTCCGGAGATAAAGCATTAGAACTAGCTGGAATTAAACCAATGAAACTAGGCTTTAAGGAAGGATTAAGTTTAGTAAATGGCACATCCGCAATGACAGGGTTTGCTGCTATCTTAATAGAAGAAGTAATTTCACTGATTAAAACTTATGACGTTATCTCCTGCCTTACCTTTGAGGGTCTTAAAGTAAAGAAAAAACCTTTTAACCCGATCGTACATCTTCAAAAACCCCATCAAGGACAACTTCAAACAGCGGAAAATATTTGGAGTTTACTTGAAGATAGCAAAATGATTGTTGATGAACGGGATGTTGAAAAACAATTGCAAGATCATAAAAACGAAACGATTACTTTTACAGATTCCCCTATAGAAGATGCCTATTCTATACGTTGTACTCCTCATATCGTAGGTCCTATCCGAGACACCATTCAATGGATCCAATCTACTATTGCAAATGAAATCAACTCCAGTAATGATAATCCACTAATTATTCCTGATTGCCAAGAAGTATTTCACAATGGACATTTTCATGGACAATATATCTCTATGGCAATGGATTATCTGAGCATTTGTCTGACAACTTTATCCAATCTATCAGATCGTCGAATCGATCGTTTTATGGACAAACACCACAGCAATGGACTACCCCCATTCCTGTGCAACAAAAACGCTGGTCTTCGTTTAGGTCTGATGGGGGGGCAATTTATGTCGACTTCTTTAACTGCTGAAAACCGCTCTTTGTGCAATCCAGTATCGATTCAATCTCTTACCTCAACAGGTGACTTTCAAGATCATGTTTCTATGGGGTTAGTTGCAGCTCGAAGAGCAAGAGAGATCTATGAAAACACCTCGTATGTCTTAGCTTTTGAACTTCTTTGCGCAGCTCAAGCTGCTGAAATTCGAAACGCAGAACTATTAAGTACCCCAACAAAACATATGTTTACGATAGTTCGTGAAAGTGTGCCATTTGTATCTGAAGATAGATGTCTAACCGACGATCTTGAAAAGATTTCTACTCTTATTAAATCAGGCTATCTTCTTAAAGAGATAGAAAATTCCCTAGGGAAAAAAATAATTTTCAGCAAAACCGAAAAACGCATTTGAACCCCATAAAAAAAGGAAATTTCATGAATCAACATAGCATTTTAGAAAAAATTAGTGAAATTATCCAAAAAAATGGAAATAAAATCGCTGTCATTTTTAATCATGATCAACTCAGTTATTCAGATCTTAATGAACGTTCCGACAGTCTTGCTAAATGCCTTATTAATAAAGGGGTAAAGCCAGGTAGTATCATAGCTTTAGGACTCTATAATGACCCGGATCTGATAGTTTGTTTATTAGCAATTTGGAAAGCAAATTGCGTCTATCTACCTATCGACCCAAATTATCCTTTTAATCGCATAGATATGATGCTGAAAAATGCTTGCCCAAGTTTGTTAATTACTAAAAGAGAACTTCAAATCAAATTCTCATTTTTTGAAGGCGAAACTTATTTCATAGATGAAATAGACAAGGTTCCAAATATTGAGCTGAAGAAGCCTAAATTAAATGATTTAGCCTATTTAATGTATACGTCTGGCTCTACAGGAACGCCGAAGGGAATTATTGTCGATCATCGCGCATTGAAACATGCTGCAGTTGCCTATAATGAACTCCATCCTGAAAAAAGCATTGCATTAATTGCTGGAAGCATCAGCTTTGATCCAAGTCTTTTAATAATTGTTTCTACTTTAGCAAAAGGAGGAACATTTTGCCTATATGATAACAGAGATGGCATTGATATATCCCGACCTCAAGACATTGTAGATTTGATAGATAAAAACTTGATAAGCTTCATTTTAGCTGCACCTTCTTTTTACTCAATGTTGCTTCAGCAGGATAAAGTTCTATTCTCTCTTAAAAATGTCGATCTCTGTGGCGAAGACATTTCCAAAACTGTAGTTGATTCTCACATAAAAATCTCACCGAATGCAACTTTATACAATGTCTATGGTCCCACTGAATATGCAATGGGAGTTACAGCAAGACTTATCTACGATCCTAAAGAAAAAAAAATATCCCAAATTACTATAGGAAAACCATTTTCATCCAATAAAATTTACATTCTTAATTCAGATATGAACCGAACAAAAACCGGAGAAAATGGAGAAATTTGTGTAGGTGGTCCTGGTTTAGCTTGCGGATACTTTAAACAAGAGACCCTTACAAAAGAAAAATTTCTTGTAGTTGAGCACCTAGAGAGTTATCCCGTCCGAATTTACCGAACTGGGGATATCGGTTACCTTTTACCTAATGGAGAAATTGTATTCATGGGTAGAGCTGACCGTCAGGTTAAAATTAATGGCCATAGAGTTGAGCTTGAGGAAGTCGAAAAATTCATCAGCAAATATCCACAAATTGAAAAAGTTGTTGTTTTAGTTGTTCAGGAAGAAAACACTAATCAATTAGTCGCTTTTTATTCAGGAAAAGAAATGATATCACCTAACGCACTAAGTGATTTTCTTTTTCAGGATCTTCCTCCATATATGGTCCCATCAATATTTGTTCAGATTAATGATTGGCCGCTTACAAATAATGGAAAAGTAGATAATGCTGCTTTACAGAGTCTTGTAAATTGTAGTGTCACATGAAACGTCCGAGGTGATGGCTTTGCTGCACAATGCGGTCCAAGCACCATAGCTGCATAGTCGTTGCCTGATTTAGCTGGCCATCTTATAACTTTTCGGCATTCCCAGTTCGGTCATCCGATTAAGTACATCCATTTTAATCGATACTTCTGTAGCTTGGGTCCATCGTTTGCGAGCAGTAAGCCGATCTTCCAATATCATTTTATACCGGAACATGAACGTCTCAACCCGAGATCTACAATGGTACCGGATTTCTTGTTTCCATGCAGACCTACCCTCATTGCCTAGCTCTTGTATTCTCTGACATGGAATCTTGAAATTCATGGAAAATTAACAGTTTCTCAAATCCCTGGACATCATTCAGAGGTTTTAA
>JAFEGF010000207.1 GCA_018240225.1 Verrucomicrobiota bacterium | reverse complement strand
CTCTTAAATCCCTTCACCATCCGATTGACATCATCAATCGTAGCTCCGCTCCCGCTTGCGATGCGGCGGCGGCGGCTCGGGACGAGCTCAACTTTCTCTCTTCGTTCATCAAGCGTCATCGAGGAGATCATAGCCTCAACTCGATTCAACTCCTTCTCATCGATGTCCATATCGCCGATCTCTGACATGCCAGGAAGCATTTTGAGCAGGCTTTTGAACGATCCCATCTTTTTGAACATGCCCATTTGGCGCAGATAGTCTTCGTAGGTAAAAGCCGCTTTCATCAGCTTTTTCTCAAGGGCCTTGCTCTCCTCCTCATCCATGGTCTCTTCAGCTTTGCGGACGAGGTTGATCACATCTCCCATGCCGAGGATCCGGTCTGCCATTGAATGGGGATTGAAGATCTGGATATCGCCGATCTTTTCACCGACCCCCTCGAACTTGAGCGGTTTGTTCGTCACTTCGCGGATCGAGATGGCAGCCCCTGCGCGGGCGCTTCCATCAAGCATGGTCAAAATCGTTCCCGTGATCTTGATCCGCTGGTCGAACTCTGCGGCCACTTTGACGGCGTCCTGGCCAGTTGCAGCGCTTGCGACAAAGAGGATCTCCTGAGGAGACGTCGCCGCCTTGATCTGCTCAAGCTGCTCCATCAGTTCTTCATCGATGTGCAATCGTCCTGCGGTATCGACGATCAGGACATCAAAACCTTCCGCTTTCGCTTTTTGGAGCGCTTCTTTTGCAACGCGGACTGGATTTGATTCCCCGTCGACAGCATGCACAGGCACTTGGATCTGGGATCCCAATCTTTTAAGCTGTTCGATCGCTGCAGGCCTTTGCAGATCGCATGCGGCAAGCAAGATCTTTTGCTGGGGAGATTTTTTCTGTAAAAATGCTGCCAGTTTAGCGCACTGCGTCGTTTTTCCCGATCCTTGCAGACCGCATAACAGGATGACAGTGGGCTTGCCGGTCAAAACGAGTTCCGATTCTTCGCTGCCCATGAGGGCGACGAGCTCTTCGTGGACGACTTTGATAAATTGTTGTCCTGGCGAGACCGATTTAATGACGGCATCGCCGATGGCTTTTTCTTTGACGCGTTTGACGAAATTGCTTGCGACAGAATAGTTGACGTCAGCATCAAGCAGCGCAAGACGCACTTGCCGCACAGCATCGGAAATGTTGTCTTCCGAGAGGGATTTTTTGCCCATCATGCCGGAAAACAGGTTTTGAAATTTTTCAGTTAAAGCGCCAAACATACAATCAAATATTTACTTATTGCAAGCCGCTCTACTCGTTAAATTTTGAGAGAACGCAGCTATCCAATAAAATTCATTAATAGAATAGACAGAAACTCATTCAAATTCAAGGAAAAAGAAACGGTCGTGCCCTGCCCAATCCTTCTCAACCCCTTTTGCTTTCCAATGCCCTGCACTAAAGAGATCTAAGACTGCTTCTCCCTGGCCCGTTCCGATCTCGATAAATACCTGGGCATGCGGCTGCAAATAACCAGGAAGCTCCTTGCTTAGCCTTTCGTAAAACGCGAAGCCCGATTCACCGCCCACAAGAGCTAAAGCAGGTTCAAAATCCTTGACTGATCGATCAAGGGAATCATATTCTTTTTTTGAAATGTAGGGCGGGTTGCAAAAAACGTAATCAGCCTTCCTCCCCTGAAACACGGAAAGCAGATCTCCGCAGAGCAGTTCGACATCCAACTGGTTCTTCTTAGAATTTTCTTTAGCAACTGAAATTGCCCGCTCGGAAACATCGGAGAGCGAAACTGCAAGCTCTGGAAACCGCTTTTTGAGGCCAAGTCCAATGCATCCCGATCCGCAGCAGAGGTCCCAAGCGCTTTTTCCAGCAAGCGGATCCTTTTTGATCCGATCGCAGGCCTTTTCTAAGAGCACTTCTGTCTCAGGCCTTGGGATCAGCACATCAGGCGTTACCAAAAGCTCGCATCCAAAAAAAGACGTTTTTCCGCAAATGTACTCGAACGGCTCCCCTGTCGCCTTCCTTTTGAGGAGCGCACGATAGGAGGTCAACTCATCTTCCTGAAGAGGACGGTCGAATTGGAGGTAGAGGTTTAATCGAGGCTCCTTCAACACATGGGAAAGGAGGTCTTCTGCGTGCCGCCGCGGACTCGGATCGTTGCGCTCTTTGAGATATTGGGCAGCTAGTTTTAAGACATCACCCAAGATCTTCATTGGCCTTCTCCCCGATCGACGCCAACTTCTCCTGGTGAAAATAGGCGACAAGCGCTTCTGTGATCTCGTCGAGATCCCCTTCCATGACAAGGTTGAGCTTATAAAGCGTTAAATCGATCCGATGGTCGGTGACCCTGTTCTGAGAAAAGTTGTAAGTTCTGATCCGTTCCGACCGATCGCCTGTTCCTACTTGGGAAGAGCGAAGCGATGCCATCTCCCGTTCCGCCTTCATCCGCTTTTCTTCTGCGATCTTAGCAGAAAGCAGCCGCATTGCCTTATCTTTGTTCTTATGCTGGCTCCTCTCCTCTTGGCAAGCAACGACAGTGCCTGTAGGAATGTGGGTGATCCTGACCGCGGAATCTGTCACGTTGACGTGCTGGCCGCCAGCGCCCGAAGCCCGATAAGTATCGATCTTGAGGTCCCTCTCGTCGAGGACGATCTTTTCACTTTCATCAGGCTCCAGAAGGACCGCAACTGTAATGGCTGAAGTGTGGACCCTGCCCTGAGCTTCCGTTTTAGGAACGCGCTGGACCCGATGCGTCCCTGCTTCATATTGGAGAAGGCGGTGTACGTTATGGCCGGAAATGACCATGACATATTCCTTAAAGCCGCCCATTTCAGATTCTGCGCAGGAAAGCAATTCATGCTTCCACCCTTTTGCATCGGCGTACTGCTTATACATTCGGACGCAGTCGCCAACGAAGATCGCGGCCTCGTCGCCTCCCGTGCCGGCGCGCAGTTCAAGAATAATATTTCTGCTGTCGCGAGGATCAGGTGGAATGAGAAGGGTTTCTAGCTTATGGCGAGATGAGGCGATTTGAGGTTCTAAAGAGGCGATCTCATCTCTGATCACCTCCAAGAACTCAGGATCTTTTTCAGTTTTCAAAAGGAGCTGGTTATCTTCGAGCTGCTTGAGACAGTTCTGATACTTCAGCCACTGCTCTTTAACCTCTGTAAGATATGCATGCTCTTGCGCAAGTTCTCGGTACTGCTGCTGGTCGGCCAGCACATCGGCCTGCCCTAACAGATCTTCGACCTTCTCAAATCGCTTGAGAAGTTTGCGCAATTGCTCCTCCATGTGAAACCTTTAAAAGATGAGGATTTTATGTCGACTTTTTCTTCTTGCCTTTCTTTGCTTCAGGCTCTACAGCAACTTCCTCAGCTTTCTTCTCAGGTTTTTTTGCATAGCGCTTCACAAACTTGTCAACGCGTCCTTCCGAGTCGATGAACTGCTTGCTTCCTGTAAAGAACGGATGGGAAGCGGAAGAAACAGGCAGTCTGCAGACTGGATACTCTTTACCTTCGAAAACTTCTTTTTCTTTAGGTTGGAGCGTGCTTCCGCAAACGAACTTGTAGCCAGTTGATGAATCGATGAACAACACATCTTGATAGGGAGGATGGCCTTGTTTTTTCATACTTAAACTCTCCTTAAAATAAAAAAATCTGTTTGAAGCATCTAGTAAAAACCATTATTCGATAAAAAACAAGAACTTTCGAACTCGACTTTGCAACTTTTAAGACTAAATGCTTCGAGATATTTGCCTACTGGCGCTCAGCTGAAAGCCGAACTTTCAACCCTCGCCCTTGATTTCTTGGGCCAAGGCCAAATAAGCCATCCGAGCGGTCAGCAATCCTTCCAGCACCCCCTCTTCATAGCGGAAAAGAGGATGGCTCTCGAGCTCAGGAAAATCATTGGGCTGAAGCAGATCATCTGCTGTAAGATTCGGCACGATCTGGTCCGCGCACCGCTTTATCTTTTCTTGCTGAGCTGCGACAAGCTCATC
>JAFEGF010000206.1 GCA_018240225.1 Verrucomicrobiota bacterium | reverse complement strand
TTGCTTAGCTGCTGCCTTTTTTCGTCGAGCTCAACGATTAACAGTTCTTCCTGATGGCTAGGGTAGCCAACCTCAAGGTGCATCATGAACCGGTCGAGTTGCGCTTCGGGCAAATTATAAGTGCCCTCTTGCTCGATCGGGTTCTGCGTAGCAATGACCATGTACAGCTCTGGAAGGGGATAGCTTTTATGGCCTACGGTGACTTGCTTTTCTTCCATCGCTTCGAGAAGAGCTGATTGGACCTTGGCAGGCGCGCGGTTGATCTCGTCGGCTAGAAGAATATTGTTAAAAATTGGGCCTTTGCGGAAGACGAAGTCGCTTTTTTCATGAATATAAATTTCTGTGCCGATGAGATCGGAAGGGAGCAGGTCTGGGGTGAACTGAATGCGGTGGAACGCCCCTTCGATGCCGTCGGCAATCGCTTTGGCAGATCGTGTCTTGGCAAGTCCCGGCATCCCTTCTAGAAGAACATGTCCATCTGTAAGCAGGCAAACTAGCATCTGTTCAATAATTTGATGCTGTCCGATGATTTTGCTTTGCACCGACTTTAAGAGATTTGCTAGGGAATGGTCTGGTGCTTTTATTATCGTTTCTCTTTCTTCCGTTTCTACTAAGTTCATAGTTCACCTCAATTAAAATTTGAAACCGGGTTGAAATCGGTTGCAACTTAAATGCCATGAATTATCGAAAGTATAGCGGAAAGAGACTGTTTCAAGCTACCCTCATTTCTCCGAGAAGGGTTTTAGTTTGCCAACGAGCGCGTTGTGAAATAGCACAATGCCTGAAGATGTTCTTTTTTAGAGATCTCCGTCAGGTCGGTAACTTCTTGTGAAAGCCTTTTGTCTTCTTCGCAGATTGCTAATGTCTTTTTGGCAAAGTCTTCCGATTTTGCCACAAAATTGACCTCATGGTCTGACGAGGTGACAAGGCTCTTGTATCCAAAATTGCTGCTTCCGGCCAGGACTGTATGATCATCGAACACAATCACTTTCTTGTGCAGCCCCTTTTTCTTTTGTTCATAGAGGAAGACTTTAAGGTTTTGCCGATATTCTGGTTCCAGCTGGTTTGCTAATTTTACCCAGTTCCATTTATTGTACGGGCCAAACGTTTTCTGGCTCATCGGGCAGTTCTCTGTTTCTCCGCATGTGATGATCTCAATCTGGACGCCTCTTTGCTCCACAGCCTCTTTAAGGGCTGCCATGATTTCATCGGTCGGGCAAAAGTACATGTGATTGAATACGATCCTCGTTTGCGCGTTCCTGATCAGCTCTAAAGTTTTGGAGGAGAACTCGTTTGTCCCAGACATTTGCTCCGGACCTTGGTAGAGCACTTGAAGGCTTCCAGACTCTGCTCCTTCAAAACCAGGGATGATTGTTGTGGATAGGCGTAAAGAACTAGGCATCGGCTCTCTCATGATACGATGGGTAACAGAATCTTTTTTCCCCGGCCTTTGCGCTTCCCCTCCAGTAAAAATAGGAAGCTCGGCTACTTGAGAAGGGTTAAAGAAGGAAATGTCTTTCTTGTGTTCATGGACGGCATTGAGAGCTTCCCAACGGTATGCCATACGGACCATCTCTAAAAACAATTGCCTTCCGCTAGAATATCCGCCATTGGGATCGCTGAAAACAAAGTCCATGTCCCTAAAGTTTCCAGGGACAAGCATTCCGATAAAACCGCTATCAGTAACACCTTCTGATAGATCCTCTTTAAAGTCTAATTGGATCCGATCAGCATTGTGGGAATAAAACTCTATAGGGTTTTCCTGATCGGCAGCTTCCCTAATCAATTGAAAGATGGAAGAGAGCTTTTCAAGAATAGGGGTGAACTCGGTGGTGGAAAAGTGGGGCGAGCTTCTCAGCATCTGTTCAACGTTTTCACACAAAAGGACGCATTCCTGATTTTTTTGAGCTATGGCGCTTAAGTCTGGACTTGGCCTTTCCCATTCCGCTTTGAGGTCGGCTAACCGTTCACACAGAAGATTCCATCCGGCATTTTCTTCAGGTGATAGAATATCGAAGATGTTGTCCACGCCGCTCATGTTAAAATTATCCTTAATGGCGCTCCCCCCCATGATGTAATAGCGCCCCCAATCGATTCCAAGATATTTGGTGTGGTTTGTGCTCTTCTTGTATCCATCTTCTCCTCCGAGGAGCCAGACATCGTGGGAATACACAACAGAAAATTGCGTAGGGAACCTTGCTTTAAGTTCTTGGACGAGAGCTTGATTCCGAATATTTTTCTTCCGATCGTTCTTCACGAAATTAGGGGAAGAAATGATAACAACCTTTAAATTGGGATTGCCTTCCAGTTTCTCTCTGATCAGTTCAAGGATCTCATCGAATGCATGCTGGCCGCAATAGTTTCCTGAAATAACGATGTTATGCTCTGCGGCTTGGATCAATTTCTTCCTCCAGTCGCTTGTGTGCGCGCAATGCATGGTCGGCAGCATTTGGATGTCGTCCGACTCTGTGATGGACCTCCACCGTTGCATGTGAGGCGGGGTCTCATCAATCATTCCTCTGGCAACAGAAACAGCATCGTAAATACTTGGCGTAGCGCTGAAGGAGACCAGAGATTTCGTTGATGTGGAACCGGGGAAGTAGCTGCCAATCCCAAAATGGCTCGGCTCTCCATTAGAAGAGGAGGCTTGCGATGATGATGGCGCCGAAGTTCGAGGCAGCATTAAAGTCGTGACGTTTTGGGCAAGCCGGGCCAAGTTCCTCTTTGCTGTTGGAGAGCAAATGAGCTCAAGCATCTTCATAGAATGAGCAACAGCTTTGCTTAAGTCTGATTCGCTGAACATTTGACTGTCGCAGACATTCTGTATCGGATTTAAAGCCAATTGATGCAGCGAGTCATAAAAGAACATCTTGAGCGTCATTTGGATGAAACTGGACATCTTGAGGACTTCCTCATCTGGCAAATTAAGGCCGATGCCCAGCTTTCCAATTGCGGAATAGAGGTGGTCTTCCATGAATGGGAACAGTGCATTGTCCCATAAATAACTAAAGGACTCTGGCGAGATAATCTCGAGCCTGCCTTCATTTAATTTGTCATAAATCAGCCGCATCGTGCCAGCATCGATGCCAAGTCCTGATTTATAATCTTCGAATAGAGCTTGAATGTCAGGACGAAAGAGTTTTTGACTGAAGCTATTATATAATTTTATGCAACAGCTTGTTGGACTGATGCCTTGAGCCGCATCTTGAAGGGAACCGAGAAGGAGATCGATGATCTTTTGAGGATCGATGAGGGAAATGGACTCGGCGACTTTCTTTTCGATGAACGATTGGATCAACTCTTCTGCATTAAAGTCGCTCCTTGCTGCAGCTAGCGCCAGTTGTTTGAGATCATTCTTGCTGATGTACTTGGAAATCTTATGTTTAGAGTCTAGCTCATCCACAAACTTGTTAATTGCAATCGATTTAAAATAATCAGAAAAATAGCCTTCCTTTTTAAAGGACCTTAATAACTTAACTAAGCCGAGAAATTTGAAGAATATTTCTTTGTGCGTGCTAGGTTTCAACTCGCCTCTAAAAAGAAAGGAGCAGTATCTGTCTAGCTGTCCAGTTTGCTGGAGATGCCGTATGGATTCGTTGATTTTGTTTTGAAATGCGATTAGTTTGCTTTGGTCTGGATCGACATGGAAAGAGAGTCCTTTTTTTATCAGTTGGACCTCTTTCTTTCTGATTTCCGTATGAGCTTTTTTAAGCGGCCGGTATAAGGGCCCTTTTTCCGAAATGAGACTAGACAGCGAACTTTGATTGTGCACGCCATAGGCAATGATGATGGGTAAGCATAGCTTCATGGCAGCTCCCCACTTGCTCTGTTCCATAGCGGCATGGGTTATCCCATAGCTGCAGCAGGAGGTTGCCAATAGGCGCTTGGCCATTTCACTTGCAGGAAGCCCTTTTTTCTTATCTACGAATTTATCGTAAGCAAATAAACTGGCAAGGGCAAGTGCTCCTGTACGGACTTCTGCAGAGGAGACCAAGCGCGCCCCATCTTCTGTTATCCATTCTGAGAGCGATTT
>JAFEGF010000205.1 GCA_018240225.1 Verrucomicrobiota bacterium | reverse complement strand
AAAAGTGCAAGGGCCCTTCAAGACGGAGCGCCCCTTTTTCGCACCATAGCGCGGGGAGCGCTTTTTTGCAAATTCATACAATATTGGATGGGAAAAATAGATCTTTTGCATAGCCTGCTTTGCCAGGCAAATGGGGTTATGCAAGAGATCTAATCAAGAAGCTGGGGGATGCTGTGGTTAAAAGGGTGAGATCTCAAAATAAGTCAGGGAATCGATCGTCTCCCTGACCGAATGCTTTTATTCTGTAGCTGGACTTTCAACAAGGATGGTCCTATCAGATTCATCATTGATATGGGTCGTAAGTAGCTTTTGAGCAAATTCTAGCGAATTGATCTCTTTTAAGAACAAAGGATTGTCACGCATTATTCCAAGGCCTAACTGAGCTTTTTCTGCAGGGGTAGTGGGTTCCGGAGAAGGAAGAGGAGATGGTGGGTGGTTTTTATAGATGATGCTGCCTAAAACAAGCGCACCGTGGCGATCTCCCATTAGAAGCCCAGAAATTTTACCATTAATAATTTCTGCTGTTGAGTGTTTATCATATACTGTTCGCAAAAATTCTCCGCGAGTCATCATTTCACTGGATTGAGTGTTTTCTGTAAATTGTTGAGATAGTTCCGATTTATCCAAAAGCTCTTGCATTATTTCTGCTGGAGACGTTTTTTTGGTCATTTGAACCAATGCCAGCCATCCCTGAATATCGTGTTTCTGCATTTCGCTAATGGCATCGGATAATTTTTGCTTAGCAGCTGGAATAGAATCCTCTTCTTGAGCATCGACTAACGCATATTGAAATTGAGCTCGGTATTGCATATAGGGGCGTAGAGAGATTTCATGTTTCAATTGCGAAATTGTAAAATCATGTACTGTTGCATCTTCATCGAATTTTTTCTTTTCATTCACTGCATCCATAATTGCAAGCAGTGCGTATAAATCATGTTCCGTTAATTGATCCAATTCAGTTTGAAGGTTCGATACTTCAGAAGGATTGCGCCTAGCATTTTCTAATGCTTGGAAATAATTGTATCTAGCAACATTTTGTTTGCTGTTGATCAAAGTTGGAAATTTTTCTATGATTTTTTGGATTTGCGCTCCATCGGCAATTAACGCTTCTATTTCATCTTTAAGATCACTTGGAGTTAAGGCTCCTTTGTTGATGAAAGTTTCCAGGGCTAAATAACCTAGCGGATCATCATCTTGTAAAGCTTGCAGTTTATCTTCGAGCTCAGAATGATCTGAAGATTGGAGTGTCTTTACAAGTTCTGCACGCGCTACAATTTCTGCATCATTTGTATGTTGCTTGATGTATAAAATTAAAAGATGAGGATTTGTTTTGATGTTTTCTCTAGTAATGCCTGAATGTTGATCTATTAATAAGGCCTCTCTAATGCAAAAATAGGTGTTAGGATCGTTTCTTAATATGTTACCGTATGTAACTTGTTTTGGATCCTTAAGAAATGCTGCTAACGATGGTATTCCTTGATTTTCTGGCGTAGTTAAAACAACTTGAAGGTCTTTTGCCCCTTTGGCTAGCATGTTGCCAACAGTGTTGTCAACTCCAAGATCGATGTCGAGGAGCCAAGGAGTGATCTGTGGCATGTTGTGGACGCCTAAGACAGTAACAATGTCGTGTGTTGGGTCTTGGTCTAAAAGAATCTTCCTAAGCGCTAAGTAACCCTCTGTATCATCAGTTTTAAGATTGTCAAGAGCTTCTTTCAGATTTTGGTTTAAAAGAACAGGTATAGGACCTGGGTTTGAAGCATTTTTTGCCTCTGCTAAAGTTTTGAAAAAGTTGGCTCTAGCTTGCAAATCAGTATGGCTATTAATACGAGCTGTGAGTCTGGCAGATATTGATTTTGAACTCTGATTTTCAAGACCTGCTGCCGCCTCTGCTACCACTAAGCCATGTGGCAATGCGTCCAAAAATCCTGCGATATCAGTTCCGTTTTCCAATCTGGTAAAGACATCTTCGGCAACCAAGCTTCTCAGAGTCAAATAGGCATGGGGGTCATTTGTTTTAAGTTGTGTGAGTTTTTGTTGAAGCTTAAGCGTATCGGACGGAGAAATTACAGTAGCAGTTGAGCTGCTTATTGTTTGCAGTGTTTCTAAAAATTCATGTCGGCTGACAATGTTTTGCTTTTCAGTGTTGGACCTATCGATAAATCCTTGCAAATCTGTGTGTGATCTGTACATGGGTTGGAAATGATCGGATCCATTATAGCTGACAAAGAGGAACTCATCTTTATTGATCAGGCGCTGCGATGGAGCGTAGACTAAGGTTTCTGGAACGCCGGTGGCACGGGCATAATTAAGGATCATTGCAACTGGTTGGTTGTATTTCACCGCGTATCCTAAGAAGAATGGTTTATCAAGCCAGACTCCTTCCTGCGATGCAATCGTTGCATAAAGCTGAACCATCCATTTTTTGTCATCTGGGCTTAAAGCAGTTTTTTCACGGGCAAGCAATTCTTCGAGTTTAGATCGAATAGGACCAGCACGCAAATGTTGTTTTATACCGCGAGCCCCATCTTCTTTATACGCGTTGGTGAATTGGTCAAAGCGAGAATCTTCAAGAAATTCTTCGGGGTGCGCATACATGTATTGCATCGTTTCTCGGCGAATTGCCGCGCTCTTGTCATTAACTGCTGATCTCCACGCGTATTGATGCTCATAATATGTCCCGTCTTTTTCTAGTATAGCAGCCGCAATTGCTTTAGCTCCGCAGTCGCCGCCGCCGCCAGCATCATAATGCAAGTCAGTTGTGAGATAGGCTGGCCTTACCCGCGTCGTTGTTTGACTTTGAGGCGGGAGCAATGGATTTTGGGTAATGCTATTTAAAGCAGTACGATTAAATCCTTGATAACCTCCGACAGCCTTTAGGATAAATAAGGTTTTGGAAGGATCGATTGCGCCAGTTGCCGGCCATCGCTGATCGATTTTGTACTTGCCATCTTGTTCTGATACGAGAACAATTTGCTTTTGGGTGCTTGGATCAGTGCTATAATCGTATGTAGATCTAGCGAACTGTCTCATCACTACATTTTTCGGTTCCCTGTTCAAAATGGCGTGCATTGCTTTAAAGAAAGCTTGGGGGCGATCAGTTTCAGCGCCGTGATTTATTTGGCAAAAGAGGCCGAATGCTTTAAGAAGAATCTTTTTATCTGCTTCAGTAGATGGAGCCTGACTATTTTGCAGAATTCGTTGCAGTTGTGTATCTTCCCCTGCATCTAGTCCTAAGTTGAGGGCACGTGAATCGTTAGCGAATCTTGTTGCTAGAAAAGTAAAAATTTCTTCGATATCAGATGGCTCAAACTTATATGGATTGTCCTGATTTAGAGCATCAGTTTGAACGTATTGAGTGAGCTCTTGAAGAAGCTCTGCTTCTGTTTTAACAATTGCTGGAGTTAGCGCACCAATTTGCAAAGAGATTGTAGCTGCTGGATTCGCTTGAGTAGCAGAAAGAGCGCCAGCTCGATTTCTTAGAAATCCGTCAAATGAATCTTGCTCGTTGTGGGTGTAGAGGGATGGGGCTGTAAAGCTAAGTTGAGGAAGGGGCGTTGTTGTGCTAGCATCTGGGGGAGTTTGTGGAGAAGAGGGAGATGCGGTCGTATCTGTGCGTTGGCTAGTAGCAGCACCTTGTTGCTGTGGTCGTTGAGATGTTGATGTAGGTACGGCTTTCCAGGTAGCGGTCTCTTGCCCAATTCTAGTGATCTCTTGCTGTATAGTTGGCTGATCTTCAGGTCGAATAGTGATACTTTCAGTTGGAGCGTTCGTAACGGTTCGGGCAAACTTGATTTGATTACCGATCCTGATTTGAGTTGCATCAGTTGTTGCTGTTTCGCTAATCGACAACTCTCCAGTCAGAGGGACCTGCACGGTTTTGGCTTCCGCAAAATTTTTTCCTTGTGCTGTAAAGACTTTATCGGCAGCTTCCATGGCAGCAAGACCTGCTTGCGTCCAATCGCGAGAATTTGTGATATCTAGGTCACCACCAGTGGGGTTTCGCTGAAAGGCCTGGACCAGATATCTTTCATTTTTGAACCAGACGTACTGTGGAGGGGCGGCCGTAATATTCAAATGAACGTTTGGAGAAACGCCGCCAGTGCCTGTTGAAGGTCTAGTTGACATGGATACCGCCTATGAAACAATTTGATTCATATTTAATTATACAATAC
>JAFEGF010000204.1 GCA_018240225.1 Verrucomicrobiota bacterium | reverse complement strand
GTTTTCGGAAGGTCTCCAATAAAAATAATCCTTTCAGGACGGGCAATCGCCCCGATCTTTTGAACGACATGCTGCTTAAGCTCTGCCTCAACATCGGGATTGAACACAACTTTTTCCTTTAAGTTGACAAAGGCATTGATCGCTTGCCCTTTGATCGGGTGGGAAACAGCGATCACCGCAGCTTCAGCGACATCCTGGTGATCGATCAGAGCACTTTCGATCTCGTTGACACCTAGCCGATGTCCGGAAACATTGATCACATCGTCCATCCGGCCCGTCAGCCAAAAATACCCCTCTTCATCCTTTTTGGCGCTATCGCCGGTGAAATAAAACTGCCCATTCCATTTTTTCCAGTAGGTCTCTTTAAAACGCGCCGGGTCTTTATGGATCCCCCTTAACATCGAAGGCCAGGGAGATGTGACCACGAGATATCCGGAAGACTGCTCCTCCCCTTTTTCGTCCAAAACAGCAATATCGATCCCTGGCAGAGGGCGGGTCGCACTTCCCGGTTTAAGTGGGGTGACGCCGGGGACCGGAGCTATCATGATGCTTCCCGTCTCTGTCTGCCACCATGTGTCCACAACAGGACATTTTCCCTGGCCAATGCACCGGTGATACCATAGCCAGGCTTCCGGATTGATCGGCTCTCCCACTGTCCCCAACAAGCGCAATGATGAAAGGTCGCACCCATCAGGCCATTGATCTCCCCACTTCATGAACGTGCGGATCGCAGTCGGCGCCGTATAGAGGATTGTCACCCCATATTTTTCAATCAGCTTCCAAAACCTGTCCCTCTCAGGAAAATCGGGGACCCCCTCATAGATCACCTGGGTCATCCCATTGGAAAGGGGGCCATAGACCACATAGCTATGCCCTGTGATCCATCCAATATCCGCAGTGCACCAGTATATATCGGAGGGCTTGATATCAAAGACCCAGCGCATGCTCATTGTCGCCCCGACCAGATAGCCCCCTGTTGTATGGACAATTCCCTTGGGCTTCCCCGTCGTCCCCGACGTATAGAGGATAAACAGCTCGTCCTCCGCATCCATTGCAGCAGATGGGCACTCAGGCTCAGCATCATGCATCAAATCGCCGTACCAGAAGTCTCTATGAGAAACCATGTTCACAGGTTGTTCGGTCCGCTTCACCACGACCACCTTTTCCACGCAGGGGGCTTGCTCGAGCGCTTGGTCTGCAATCGCTTTTGTAGGAACGATCTTCCCCTTGCGAAATCCCCCATCGGCCGTAATGAGCAGTTTCGCTTCAGCGTCCAAGATCCTGTCCTTCAAAGACTCTGCGGAAAATCCGGCAAAGACCACCGTATGGACAGCGCCGATGCGTGCGCAGCTCAGCATGGCGACGACCGCTTCAGGAAGCATCGGCAGATAGATCGCTACCTTGTCTCCTTTTTGAATGCCTAATCCCTTGAGCGCATTGCTGAACTTGCAAACTTCTCGAAAGAGGTCCTCATAAGTCATGCGCTTCTCTTCCCCTCTTTCCCCTTCCCAAATCAGAGCTACTTTATTACGCACGGGAGTCTTCATGTGGCGGTCGAGACAGTTGTGCGACGCATTCAGCGCGCCGCCAAGAAACCATTTTGCATGAGGAGGGTCCCATTCTAGGACCTTGTCCCAGAGACGGAACCAATCCAGACATTTCGCTTGGCTCTCCCAGAACGCTACGCGGTCTTGAGCGGCTTCCTCAAAAATAGAAAAAGACTGGATGTTGGCATTTTCCTTAAATGCAACAGATGGGTAAACGGTATCAGAATCGTCCAGTATTGCGCTGCTGCTTGAAAAACGATGGGAAATTTCAGTCATAGACCTCTGCTCCTTAAAACAATTCCATGCTTTCGGAAAACTGTAAATTCCAAGGGATCTTTACTGCTCTACAGCCTAACTTGTCCACAAAAAATTTTACAGTAAATTGATCGCCGATTATTCTAGCGGCAAGAAGACAGTAAAAAGTTTATCATGACAACGCAATTGCTCTTAAATCCACGAACAAATTGGAGTTTGCTTATGAAACCGTTTCCGTTTATGACCGCTTGTACCTTGCTTGCACAAACATTAACAATCAGCCTCTTTTCTGATTCCACTGCATCAGCCAGCCAGCAAAACAATCCTCCAGGGACACAAACAAATATCCAAGGACGCCTTCAACCGATAAGCGCAAGCGCTTCAGTCGACGAAGGGTGGTTCTTTGATGCAAGCTTACTCTATTGGAATGCCAAAGCCGATGGCTTTAACTTTGTGCACAAAATAAAACTAGATGGCCTTAATCCAAACGGAGCTCCAACTCATCTTAATGCATCTACAAGACCGCATAGCCCAAAATTCAATGAGTGGGATCCTGGAGTCCAGGTTGGAATCGGCTATATCTTCCCGCAACGGGAACAATGGCGCGCTCGGTTGTCATGGACCCACCTCAATACCGACAGCGAAGGTTCTGCATCCTCAAACATCAATAATATCCCCAATGAATATCTCGCCCCAGTTCTTATTCCATTCGTGATCGGTACAGTCGCTGACCATGCATCTGGACATTGGTCTTTGCGCTACAATATCGTAGACCTCGAACTTGACAGACAGTTCTACGTTGGAAAATGGCTCTCGATTAGGCCAAGACTTGGACTTCGAGCAGCTTGGATCGATCAAGATTTCCATGCCAAATACCATGCGTTTTTCATCACAACTGCTGGCGCTTTCCCATTTCATACTCGCTTTAAGTGCGAACAAGAATTCAGCGGCATTGGAGCAAAGCTGGGATCAGATCTTCAGTTTTATATGACTAAGGCTTGGTCGATCTTAGGAAACCTTTCGACTTCTCTTCTCTGGGGCTCTACAGAACTCAAAGAGAAAACGAATGGAAGACTCTTTGTTGATTCGAGCAACTCTTTTCCTGAAACAATAAAACTGAAGCAGACGATTGATAAGCTCCGAGCAAACCTTGAAGGTCAGCTCGGGCTGCAATGGCAAACCTATTACCACCAAGGAAAATATCGTTTTGCAGCTTCTGCCCTTTATACATTTTCTTATTGGTTCAACCAAAATCAGTTGACAAACCAGGTTGTGGGTTTTCCTCCAACAATTGATCTCTCATTTCCTGCTCTTGCAGAGTCCAATGCTTATGGGGACTTACAATTGCAAGGCGTGAACATCCAGTTCGAGTTCGACTTCTAAGAACACATCCGACCATTCCTTCAGATCGGGGAGCTACTCCCCGTCTGAAGGTTTCTTTTTCCAAAAAGGCCCGTAGACCAAAGCTCCATCCGCATTATTGACTTGAGCGATACGCATCTCTTTGATCCCAAGCCCCTGCATCAAACCATACACCAGAATAGTATTGGAACCTTCGCAGAAAGCATAATCCCCTCCGCCAAAATCATCGTCCGTTTTATTTTCCAAGCCAGCAACAACAGCTTCTAACTCTTCCAAGGAGAACGGACTTTTTCCATCCATCATTGCTAAAATGCCATATCCAAACACATTGCCTGCGCCGATAACGATCGTTCTAGGATCGGCCAATTTCTCTTTAAAATGGGACTCTACCTTGCCAGCTAGGCTATAGGCATGGGCTGCTGCCTGAACAATCTCCTCTGCGGACATCGGATTGGGAGTTGTGAACTCTTTAACGTTTCGATACTGAATGGCCTCGATGATAAAATCTCTAAATGCACCTGATCCTTCCTCTCCGCAACCTACAAGATGGGTTCCATCAGAATCGACTGTTATCCACTGAGTGCTGCCGCCGCCAATGTCCCAGACGACAAGATGCTCCGCATCGACATCCATCTGAGCTAAAACAGCTTCAAAGGTCAATTTCCCTTCCAGGTTCTGATCGACAATATGGACCTTGATCCCCGTCTCATTTTCAATCAGCTGTGCAAACTGCTCTCCATTGGCAGCCGAGCGCAAAGACGCTGTCGCAATGGCGGCAACCCCTTCTGCGTTGTATAACCGTGCCAACTCCAGCGCCTGCTTAAACGCTGCAAGCCCTTGCCTCATTATGTCGGAGCTTAATCGGGAATCAGCATCCTGTGAAATCCCTCGGTAAAAATTGACGAAGAACCTCTCAGTATACAGCGATCTCACGATCCGATGGGTATTTAAGTCTACCTCTGCAACGTGCAGCTTCGGACCGCCCATCCCAATATCGACTGCAGCGCGCACGGCATGCTC
>JAFEGF010000203.1 GCA_018240225.1 Verrucomicrobiota bacterium | reverse complement strand
CAGCACAGCAGTACCAGGACTTGGCGGCAAAGGGATCATCGATCTGGCCATCGGAGTTGACAAATGCTCTATCGAAGCTGTCTCCAAGGAGATTGTCAGTTTGGGCTACGCATTTCGGGCCAATGGGAGCACGGAAGAGCGTCTTTTTTTTCGGATCGATCTGCTCGATCCTAAAGAGGGCGTGCGAAGGTATCATGCGCACCTGCTTGTCCATCAAAGCCCCGTTTGGAAAGAGCTGGTCGGCTTTAGAGACTATCTGATTGCCCAGCCAAGCGTGTTGCAGCAGTATGCCGAGATGAAAAAATTGGCAGCAAGCAGCGCCGATGGCGATGGAGAAGCCTACCGTAAGCTCAAAGATCCCTTCATCCAACAAGCTCTGAAATCTCTGAAAAGTTGAGATTTATTCGAAGAGTGTTAGGTTCATAAATTCTACCATCTTTCTAGATACGACAGTATGAACTCTTAGAGCAGAACTTTTGCTCTTATTCCCTGCAAGATGGTCTAGAAAGGGGGAAGATCAGAGCCAATTTCGCGACCGGTCAAGTCCCGAAATTAGTCCAAACTCCAGTGTTAAGGAGCAGATGATGTAATGAGGGTTGCTAGAGAATCTAAAGAATTGTTTTTGGCGACAGGACATAAGTGGAGTTTATGATTGATGAAGTCAATGCAGACAATTTGTGTTTTTAAAAAATCGACGCCCACAATGGCTTCTATCGCAAAAGGTAGCTGCGTTTCGTGGAATACGCATGATCCGAGATGATGCCTCCCAATACTGAGCGTAGTCGGAGGCAGGGGATGAGCCAAGTCTATATTAGCAAACTTAAGCTCCTCGCCTACGACACCTAGTGCAGTGGAATGGGAGTGAATAAGATTTACAGTACATCCTGTATCCAGGATACATTTTACTCTTCGATTACCGATGTTCGCCTCGAATTCTATGAATTCTTTGCGTGGAAGAAAATTTATTGAAGCAAATTGCTCAAGTGGATACCCCTCTTCTTTCAGCGTTTCTAAGCTATCACAGCAAATAGCAATGGACTTATGAAGATCGATGAGAACGACTGCTCCTAAAAATGCACGCCAACCGATCCGTGCCATAACATCTGAAGGTTCAAAATTTGCATCGGGCCCCAAGTTGGCATCATGCTCGAACTCAAGATGACTTTCCTCTGCGGGTAAGTTAACCAGGGCTAGATCTCCGATATAGAGTTTTGGTATGGTAAACACTTGGGTCTCATATTTGTTTCCCTTAATGCTTCCATAAAGAACTGTTCCTACATCGCGTTTGTGTATCAGTTGCTCTAACAGATCCTTAGGAAGGCTGAGCACCCCATCATACCCCATATCCAGCTTCGCTAAAAATGAGATCCCTTCAATTTCTGCCTGCAAGCAAGGGATATTAGCATCAGATTCTGTGAGTGTAAATGAATAGAAGGAATGAGGAGGCAAAGCAGGGTAGATCTTTTCATGGCTGAGCGTCCATAATCTAAAAGCCCAGCCAATGGTCAGCACAACGAAGCAAACGCTTGCGCTCCAAGCGAGAAATTTTTTCATCTTATTTGTTTTTCTTTTCCTTACCAGCCTTTACTTCACAGTCATATCCATCGTCTCCAGCTTCCTTAGAAACTTTGCCTTTTGCGTAGTTGCCACTTTTATCTTTTACCTCTCCTTCAAAATAGGTAGAAGATTTGCCGTGGTCTGGGCCTCCTAATTTCCATTTAGCTCCTCCTTCGACCCTGTATTCTGTCGAATCATCCGATTTGATAATAAGTATCTTGGGAGTCGAATGCCGTGAGGGGGACGTGCTATAAAGCAGGCGAGGTGAAGTCTGGGCTGCGATTGTGTGTGGATGTTCTTGGATATCCCACAACACGTTGTCTTGGATGTATACAAGATCCGCATCGGTAGACTCTATTGCAGATTTCATTTCGTTAGAAGGTGCTGTATTTGCCCAGTCCTGTAAGGGTTGTGCAGTTAATGTCCCATGATCGTAATTGCGGCCAGAAGTGAACAAGGCGAGGCTTTGTTCGAAAAAATGGCCCTTGTCAGGATTCCTGTCTATTGTATCTGCAAGAGTTGCATAGCACTCATCGAGCGTTTGTAAAATGGTAGCAGCTTCTGTTGGATGCAAACAATTAAGGGTGTAAACAATCTTTAAACTTTCTTTAAGTTCGTGGTAAGCAATCTGACAGGTTTCTTCATCGGCATCAATGAGTTGAGATACAGTATCCTCAATATACGATAATAGTTCAGGTAGACTCAACGTCTCAGACGCAAGGGTAATGTGATCCTTTGCTTTCGCCTCATCTGCAGAAAGTACACTGGAACATACCAAAGCGACTGCTCCTATGGCATATATTGATTTCATAGATGACCTCATTATAGTTTGTAGGAAAGCCATCATTATATGGATGTTATTTTTGATGTCTAAAAAAAAATTATCATAGGCAGTAGATCTGAACAGGGTAAGTAGTGATTAGCAAGGCAATTGCAAAACTCATTTGCCTAGCAAAATCACGCTTTTGAAACAGTTTGATTTATGTAACTAATTGAAGATGAAAATCTTGTGTTGATTTAGTGCATTTTCAAGATTTGATCTTGAAAATGCACCAGTTTTGCGGTATCATGAAGTTATGAAATACTTACATCGTCAGTTAGAAAAGCCTCTAAAAGAGGTCCTTGAGCAGTTCCCCGTTGTTTTGATCACAGGTCCAAGACAGGCCGGGAAGTCCACCCTATTACAGCACTGTCTAAAGGGCTATAACTATGTCACGCTTGATGACCCATTGATCCGCAATTTAGCAGAATCAGATCCAGCCTTATTTCTAAAGACGTATGAAGCTCCTCTGATTATCGATGAAATCCAGTATGCTCCAGCTTTGCTATCGTACATTAAGATCAATGTCGATGCAAATCGACGTGCGCATGGACAATATGTTTTAACTGGATCGCAGATCTTTCCGTTAATGAAGGGTGTAGCCGAATCCCTAGCAGGTCGTATTGCGATCCTGCAACTTTATCCATTGAGTTGGAAAGAGATCCAGCATGCGGACCTATGGGAGGAGCGGGTGCTTGCAGAACAGATTCTCAAAGGGTTTTACCCTGAATTCCAAGTTGAGCCAGAGCTGCAGCCCAAATATTGGCATAGCGCCTATCTCTCCACCTATCTCGAAAGGGATTTGCGCACGATGCGCAACATCCAAGATTTGGGGCAGTTTCAGCGGTATTTGGTGTTATTGGCCTCCCGGACAGGGCAGCTGTTCAACTTAAATGAGATTGGGAAAGAGTGCGGGATTTCCCAAACAACGGCTAAAGACTGGCTGATGCTGCTTCAAGCAACATCGATTGTTTATTTATTAGAGCCATATGCAAGGAACCTCACAAAGAGGATCGTCAAATCGCCCAAGCTCCTTTTCGTAGACACAGGGCTCCTTTGCTATCTGCTTCGTATTGAAAGTGTCGAACAGCTTATCCATTCTCCGTTTAGAGGCCATATTTTTGAAAATATGGTCATCATGGAGAAGGTAAAGCAGTTTGCAGGAAAAGGGGAGAGGGCGCCTTGTTATTTCTACCGCACTGCAAAAGGTCTGGAGATTGATCTACTGATCGACCATGGAGATCACCTCGATGCTTTTGAAATTAAATTTACCTCATCGCCAAAAGTAGAAATGACCGAGCCCTTAGAAGAGTTTAAAAAGGAGTATCCGGTCAAGAAATGCGCCCTTTTAAACCTTCGCAAAGATAAATTCCCTTTCTCCAATGGAATTATCGCCGAGCATTGGAGTTCAGAGCCGGTTGCATAACCCGGATGCCCGGCAAAATCGCCCTTTTGAGTCATTTTGCCACCCTGGTCCCGAGTCCTACTCACTAGGAGTATGTCCTCGGAAACAGGGCTTTGGCTGCTTAAGCAGCTGACAAACTGGCTCAAAATCATCGATTTTTCCCGGCATCCGAGTTTTGCAACTGGCTCCTCATTTTAACTTTTCAAGAACCGGCGCGTAGAGTAAAATCACATTTAATTTTTATAGCGGCCAAATATGCACGGGCAATTTCTTTTTATCGGAACAGGGGGATCGGCAGGAGTTCCAGCAATCGGCTGCAGCTGCGACGTCTGCAAATCACCGCTGCTCGAGAACAAACGCCTCCGCTCGGCCGGGCTGCTTAAAGTAGGCGGCAAGACGCTGCTGCTCGATGTGGGGCCCG
>JAFEGF010000202.1 GCA_018240225.1 Verrucomicrobiota bacterium | reverse complement strand
GGTGGCGTTCCCGATGATCTGCGTATTATTGGCCGTGATAGGAGGCAGCGGGCTGCTCAATTGAATCTGCCCGAGCCCAACACTGAAATTGATCGTGGTGCCGGGACTCGCATTTGCAGCATTGATCGCATCTCGAAGAGTGTTCGATCCGCTATCAGAAGTGCTTGTCACCGTGATCGCTTCAGCAACAACGCTATGGAGCGTGAAATAGGCCAGCGAACAAATTAATGCCCCAGAAAAATATCCTAACATCAAATGGCAGCTCCATTTGATGAAAGAATAAATCTTTTACACTAATTGTCCATCGAAAATCGGAAGAAAAGGTTTATCATTTTAGGCATTATTGGAAAGAATATCTCATTCAGTGAATGCCGAGAGCCGACCCGCAATCTATCGAGAAAAAGACAGAAAAAGATTTTGTGTTTTCGATGAAGGAATATTCATCATGTTTCCGAGGAAAAAATCACGAAAAGCGCTTAATAGATTCACCAAATTTATTGCGGATAGGCTCACTTACACAACTTCGGATCAAAACGATAAAATGTGCTTGGATCAGCCCATAATCATCACAAACATATTGTGGATCATATGTAAGTTCATCGTAAGAACGATATCACCATTGCTAAATTCATTGAGGAGCCCATAAAGCAGACCGCCAATTAGCTGCGGCAACCCTCCCCAACTTTCGCACGACTGAGCCTGGCCATGAGCAATAGCAAAAAGCAGAGCGACAGTAAAGGCCCTTAACACTTGAACAGGCCACTTATTGATCATTTCGGCATAGTTGGGAGCGATCTTATTAAGGATATGCTCAGGAATTTTTTTCAAGAGTACGTGTTGGATCAAAAAGCGGTATTCCATTTCTTCGCATACAGGCGCTAATATCCCCGTTTTAAAGAAAGGATTTCCAGGTTTTTCACCAATCAGAAAATTATGAATGAGGGTTGGCATCCTCGTGAACGGGTTCATCCAAGAACGGTATTTCTGCATAAGAGAAACAGGGATAAAATTGCTCAAACAAATGCCCCTGTCTATCAGAGGAGGGACCAATTGGTCGATCATCATGCTATTTGTCACGGCCACACTAATTGCACCTATGGCATAAGCTGTAACGCCGCTTAAAAAAGAACTGTTCGATGGCTGTTGTGTCTCAGCATTCAGCTTTTGCAATAGAGCAGCATCCGCGACATTGTTATTTACATTTTGACCATACCGAGTGCTCGAATTTTGCTGCTGATGCGTCGTTGTTAGCGCAAATAGGTCTGTATCTAGGTTATAAATGTGATTGCTTCCAAGAGATATAAATCCAGAATCTGCTGACATAATAATTACCCCACTTTTTAAAACAGTTATTATATATAAATATAAATTAAATAACAACAATAATTTAAACAAAACAATACGAAAAACGTATTATTCAAAACAAAAAAACACAAAACACTTAAAACAAGCCGCTTAAAAAGCGAATTAAATCAACTTCATTTAATAAAGGGAGAATGATTTCACATGAAATCTTATAAAAAGAATCACTAAAAACTAAATAGCGTTAAGTCCGATAAGCCATCGCATCCCGGACGCGGGACAACAATGCTGTCGCATGATCTAGGGCGACCAGGCGGTCCTCCTCGATCACAAAGACTTGATGGGGATGGATGATCTCGCAGAGGTTTTTGAGGCTTTCGCATTTTAGGACGATGAAATCAACCTCGGCAAGGGAAGAAAGAAGGGAAACAAACTCTTCATCGGGATCGTTATCCCGGACATAGACGATCAATCTTTTCTCAGAATCCCGCGAGGCAAGCTTTCTCAGCGATCGGAAGAGCGTCGTCGACATCCCTTGCGTGCTATCTAGGCCAAGGACCGAGTACCGCTTTCCTTTTAAAGCTTGCTGCAAAGCATAAAGGTGTTCTTCATCAAAGATCTTATTCTCAACGTCATACTCAAGGAGCCTCTCGGCCATTTCTGAGATATTGATCCGGGCGCAGCCAAGCCGTTCGATCGCCATTCCAGCAGCAATATTGGCCAATTGCGCGCCATAGCGGATATCGAGCTTGTTGGCCAATGCGACGCTGATCATCGCAAGCACGGTGTCGCCAGCTCCAGTTACATCCTTGACTTCTTTTGATCGCACAGGGAAATCGACCCGCTGTCCCGTGTTATTAAAGAGGGAAATCCCCGCTTCAGAACGGGTGATGAGCAGCATTTCAGATCCGCAATTCTTTAGGATATTTGAAGCGACGTTTTCTAAACTTTCTTCAACAGGCAGCTTAGCAGCGGCATAGGCTTCCGTTAAATTCGGCTTAATAACGGTAGCGCCTTGGTACTTGGAAAAATCGTCACCTTTCGGATCGACGATCACCGGGATCTCTTTTTCTCGGGACATCTCAATGATCTTTTTGAGCAGGGACCGGGACAAGAATCCTTTGCCATAGTCGGAAATCGCAACGATGTTGACCTTGTCAAGGATTGGCGACAAGCGTTCCAATACCTGTTCTTCGACATTCTCCGATAAGGGGCTCACCGTCTCGCAATCAACGCGCAAGACCTGCTGGGCGTCGGCGATAAGACGGTTCTTGACGGGGGTCTTATACCCCTTCTGCAAAAAGATGTTCTCTGTGTCAACCCCTTCGCTCTCTAGCGAGTCGCGCAGCTGCTCGCCTGCAATGTCGTAGCCGATCCTGCCGACAGCGATCACTTTTGCACCAAGTGAAACGAGGTTGAGGACAACGTTTCCGGCGCCGCCAGGCCTGCTCTCCTCTTTCTGAACGTGAAGGACAGAAACAGGGGCTTCAGGGGATATCCTCTTCACCTTTCCTGTCGTGTATGTATCAAGCATAAAATCCCCGATCACAAGGACACGCACAGGGCTGAATCGGCTTAACATCCCGCTGAGCTTTACCATCGTTCATCCTTAAGTAAATAATTTCTCACATAGTCGGCAACGCCTTGTTCCGTAGAGAACTCGCAGGAAGGCTGGGCGTTTGGCAGACCTGTCTTTTCCTTATACTTCGACATATCGGCGCAGGTGTAGTTTTGATACTGACCGAGCAGCGCTTCAGGCATATCAACATATTCGATACGCGAAGGCTTGTCGAGCGCTTTGAACAGGGCATTAGCAAGATCGTTCCACGTCGTTGTTTTGCCCGATCCAATGTTAAAGATACCTGTTAGGTCATTTTCAAGGAAGTCGCAGGTCATGCGGACCGCATCTTTGACGTAGATAAAATCGCGGCACTGCTCTCCGTCGCCGAAACGATCAGGCTCGGAGGACTTGAAGAGCTTGATCACCCCTTCTTTTTGCGCGATCGGCAGCATTTTATAGACCATGGAGGCCATCCGGCCTTTATGGTTTTCATTCGGACCGTAGACGTTGAAGTACTTTAAACCAACGACTTGGTCTAAAAGACCTTGCTGTTTGAGCCAAAGGTCGAAATAGTATTTAGAAAATCCATAGAGGTTGAGCGGCTTTAAACTTTCGATTTCAGCATGGTTGTCAATAAAGCCTTTTGTCCCATCGCCATATGTTGCCGCAGAAGAGGCGTAAATAAACCGATGTCCATGGGCCAATGCATATTCGGCAAGACGGACAGAATAACGGAAATTATTCTCCATTAAGTAGTTGCCATCTGTCTCCATCGTATCGGAACACGCGCCCAAATGGATGAACGCTTCAATATCCCGCTCTTTGCCTTGAAGCCACTGGAAAAGTTCATTGCGGGAGATAAAATCGACACATTTTTTATTAACCAGGTTCTTCCACTTTTCCGTCTTTTTGATGTCATCGACGAGCAGGAGGTTGTTAAACCCTTTTTCATTGAGATATTTTACACAGCAAGAACCGATGAAACCGGCAGCTCCTGTGATGACAATCAGTTGGTCGTCATACATTTTCATAAATGGGGATCCTTAAAAAAGATTGAAGTTGCGATTATATCAAACAGAGGGAAATTCATACCAGTTCCCATTGCTGCGGGAAACAAAAGAGGCAGGATAAAAATCGATTCCGGGAATCTGGGACGAAGGCTTTGGACCTAGGCAAAAGAAAGCGGTCCCGCTTCCAGTCATAGTCGCATGGGAAAATCCCTGCTCCAAGAGCTGATCTTTTAACCTTGCTAAGCTTGGCATCAATGAAAATGCCGGAACCTCAAGATCGTTGAAATAGCAAGGATTGCCGCTGACGAGCTCCGTTAAGAACTGATCAGGATCTCTTTGAGGAAACTCCGATGGACGGCAATGCCGATA
>JAFEGF010000201.1 GCA_018240225.1 Verrucomicrobiota bacterium | reverse complement strand
GCACGACCTGAGCTCAAGGAGCGCAGCTGCGTCGAGTATCCGAACATCTCGGAGAGAGGTACTTCAGATTCGACGAGGACAACACCTTTTTGCGTCGTTTGGTTGAGGATCTTGCCGCGACGGCGGTTGATATCCCCGATCACATCTCCCATGAACTGGTCAGGAGTTGTGACAACGACCTTCATGATCGGTTCAAGGATGATCGGCTGGGACTTGCGGGCAGCGTCTTTTATCGCCATCGAACCGCAGATCTTAAACGCCATCTCGCTTGAGTCAACTTCGTGGTAGGATCCATAGACGATCGATACTTTGACGTCGACAAGGGCGTATCCAGCAAGAACACCTGTTGTAAGGCCTTCTGTAACCCCTTTGATAACAGCCGGTACGTATTCTTTCGGAATCGATCCGCCGACGATCTTGCTGACAACTTCGTTGCCTTTGCCTTTTTCGTTCGGTTCGATCTCGAGAACGACGTGCGCGTATTGGCCGCGGCCGCCAGACTGTTTGACGTACTTGGTCTCTGATTTGCCTGCAACTGTGATCGTTTCTTTGTAAGAAACTTCCGGCTTGCCGACATTCGCATCGACGCTGAACTCGCGCAGCATCCTGTCGCGCAAGATCTCCAGGTGGAGCTCGCCCATTCCCGCGATGATCGTTTGACCGGTCTCTTCGTTCGTTTGAACGCGGAAGGTCGGATCTTCTTCGGAAAGGGAGCTTAACGCTAAGGAAAGTTTTTCCCGGTCTGCTTTCGACTTTGGCTCGATCGCCATCGAGATCACAGGTTCTGGGAATTCCATCTTCTCAAGAAGAAGAGGATTGTCTTCGCTGCAGAGGGTGTCGCCCGTGCTTGTGTACTTTAGGCCGATGCAAGCTGCGATGTCGCCAGTGAAGAACTCATCGCGGTCTTTACGCTGGTTAGCGTGCATTTCGAGCAAGCGGGAGACGCGCTCTCTCTTGTCTTTTGTAGTGTTGATCAGGTTTGTCCCTTTGGACAGTGTTCCGGAATAGACACGGACGAAAGTCAATCTGCCGACGTATGGGTCGGACATGATCTTGAACGCAAGGGCAGCCAGCGGTCCATCGTCTTTTGGCTCAAGCTCCATTGGCGAACCATCGGAGATGTTCATCCCTTTGATCGTGCCGCGGTCTAGCGGAGAAGGCATCCAATTGACAACTGCATCGAGAAGAGGCTGGATCCCTTTGTTCTTAAACGCCGTTCCGCAGAGGACCGGGTTGAACTTGTTCGTGCACACGCCTTTGCGGATTGCAGCGTGGATCTCAGCTTCCGTCAATGACTCTGGGTTCTCTAAAACCTTCATCATGAAAGATTCGTTCGTTTCATCGAGGGTTGCGAGCTCCTCGAGCAGGTGCTGGCGCATCTCTTTGCATTTGCTCAAGAGGTCTGCTGGAATTTCTGCTACTTCGTATTTTGCACCGAGGGTCTCATCAAGGAACAGGTAGGCCTTCATCGTAACGAGGTCGACCATCCCCTTGAATTCGCCTTCAGAGCCGATCGGGCACTGGACGGGCACAGCGTGTGCGCCGAGCTTATCTTTCATCGTGTGGATCGCATTGAAATAGTCTGCGCCGACGCGGTCCATCTTGTTGACGAACGCAATACGGGGCACACCATAGCGCTCTGCTTGGCGCCATACAGTCTCAGATTGCGGCTGAACGCCAGCGACGGCGTCGAACACAGCAACAGATCCGTCGAGCACGCGCAGCGACCGCTCTACCTCGATGGTAAAGTCGACGTGGCCTGGGGTGTCGATGATGTTGATCTTGCTATCTTTCCAATAGACTGTTGTGGAAGCGGACGTGATCGTAATTCCACGCTCTCTTTCCTGCTCCATGAAGTCCATTGTGGCAGCGCCTTCGTGAACTTCGCCGATCCGGTGGAGGCGTCCTGAATAATAGAGGATACGCTCTGTGCACGTTGTTTTACCCGCATCGATGTGCGCCATGATGCCGATATTGCGGACATTTTTTAACTCGTCAGTTTCTGGCCGTTTACTCATATTCGATTATCCTCTTACCATTTGTAGTGAGCAAAAGCCCGGTTTGCTTCCGCCATGCGGTGCGTATCGTCTTTCTTCTTGATCGTCGTTCCTTGGTTTTGGAAGCAGTCGACCAGTTCTGTCGCAAGAGCTTCTTCCATCGAGCGGCCCGCTTTTTCACGCGAGTGCTTAATGATCCACTGCATGCCCATCGCTGTGCGGCGGTCAGCAGGAATTTCTACAGGAACTTGGTAAGTTGCGCCGCCGATCCTGCGAGATTTAACTTCGAGGGATGGCTTTGCATTTTCCAGAGCTTGTTCGAAAGCGATGAGGGCGTCTTCAGCCTTAACTTTCTTTGCAAATTTATCGATCGCATTGTACACAATGCGTCGAGCAACGGATTTTTTTCCGTCGATCATAACTTTATTAATGAACTTGGCCAAAACATAGCTGTTGTAGAGAGGATCTGGAGCGCATTCTCTTTTAACAGCGCGGCGTCTACGTGACATGGTTTTTTTCCTTCAATTGTTTAGTTTCGTATCAATCCACTTCACTTGGCATGCATTGTCTTGCATGACGGCCCGCGATTGACTCTATTGGCTTTATTCAAGAGTCTATAGTGGGCCAGGATACCTATGAATCGTCATCGAGGTATCCTAAGATTACTTAGGACGTTTCGCCCCGTACTTGGATCTAGATTTTTTACGGTCTTTAACTGCTGCGCAGTCAAGTGTTCCGCGGACAATATGGTAACGTACGCCAGGCAGGTCTTTAACACGGCCTCCGCGAACAAGCACGATGCTGTGTTCTTGCAGGTTGTGGCCTTCGCCCCCGATGTAAGCGATCACTTCCTGACCATTGGAAAGGCGCACCCAAGCGACTTTACGCAGAGCAGAGTTAGGCTTTTTCGGAGTTTTTGTTTTGACTTGAAGGCATACGCCGCGCTTTTGCGGGCATCGTTGTAAGGCCGGAGATTTTTTACGTCTCACTTTTGGTGTACGGCCATCTCGGATCAATTGGTTAATAGTCGGCATTTTTCCTTTTTCCTTCAAAATATAGGGAAATGATGTAACGAGCAGGTCTTGCAACCGTGCTTTCGTGCGATTAGCTCTATGGCCAAGCGCACAGTCAAAAGAACGGATAATATGTTCTCAAGACATTGAAGCAATATAGCTTGAATAGAGATTTATTTGCAAAACCAATTCTAGAGGAGGGCTCTTCCGGCAAGTAAGAGAGGCGCAACTGTTCAAAACTATTTTTATAAGGTATCGCCATGAGACCTCATGGCGATACCGCGTCTTTGCCTCTAAAAACCCGTTAGACTTTTTGAGTGAGAAGTTCTGCGATCGACACCCGATAGTCGAACCGGTCGCTGTTTTCATCATAGCCGTGCCTAGAGAACCCGGCATCTTCCAATATATACCAGCTGTACGTGTTTTTAGGCGCTGCAGTCGCTTTGACGTAGGTCAGCTCTCCGCCCATATCCTCTCCAGACGATGAAGTTTCGTGGAGGTTAATGAAATACCCTCTTTTAAAGAGTTCAGGAGCAAGCCCTTGCACGATGGCTGCTGTGGACTCTTTTCCAATCCCCAAGTGTTGAAATTTAGAGTTGATAGCATATCCAATTTGCGCTTCCCCCTTCTCATCTCCATTGCCTAAAGCGATGTTGCCCACAACTTGCCCCTCGTAGACGATGGCAAACCCGCTATAAGGATAAGGCGTGCCCTCATACTTGCCTCTGCCAAACCACCTGTCTGCATACATATTAAGGCGCTGGATGGTTTGCTCGCGGGTCCGTCCTCCGCCTAGATAGAGGGCCATGTTCTCCGCATCGCCGAATATTGCGTCATACGCATCGATGTCTTCTGCTGTCGCAGGCCTCAGTTCCAGCCGGTCCGTCTTTATCCTGATCGATTCGAGCCGTCCTGTATCCCCCTCTTTAAAATCGACCACAATTTGGCCGGTGTAGGGGTTGGGTTGATGGGTAGGAGGGAGTGTTGTTGATACAGCCATAGCATCACCTGGGTTAAGAATGGAGTTTTGTGAATTATTTCTTTAGGTCGAGGTTTCTTCGAAAAGAAAAAATTCGGAGAAGATCGTATTCCAATGTTTAAAAATTATCAATGGATAAGGTTCTTATTTGCTGTTATTACCTTTAGTTTGTTACTAAATAGGTTTTGTAAAATTAATTTAATTATGATAAATAATGAATAGGGTTAATTATATTTAAATGCAGAGATGGTTATGAAAATACTTCGAAAGCCTTTT
>JAFEGF010000200.1 GCA_018240225.1 Verrucomicrobiota bacterium | reverse complement strand
AATATCGGAAGGTAAATTTGGATCAGCCATTATATTCTCTCTTTATTTAGCATGGTGCCCGGCGGGGTCGGATACATCGACTCAAGCAGGCACCCATCTTTACAAATACCATAGAATTGGCTTTTGCTGCCAGGAAAAGCTCTATAGAAGGCAGGGACAATAGAAATTAAAAAACTGTTTGCAGCTTCTTTTTTAGATAAGCTGAGATAAGAATGTTTTTGCGGGGACGATCACCGGTGCTGTATGAGAAAAACAATCTTGGTCGACGTAGGGGAGGTCAAAACCGATTTGAAAGGCATGAGGAACTTCAAGCTTTTGTTGAAAATAATGGAGCCAGCGGGAAATTCCCTGGTTGCCTGATGCTTTTGCTTCAACAAGGAACCAGGGCTTTCTATTTTTTGTGACAAGAAAATCAACTTCCCGTTTTTCTTTGTCCCGTAAGTAAAAGAGTTGATATTCGCCAAGGCCTCTATCAGTCCAGAATTGAATAGCTTTATATAGGTGCGATGCGATCATGTTCTCTACACGGGAGCCTGGGTCTTCGGCAAGGGCCCAATTCCATAAATAGATCTTGGGCTCTTTGATCAGTGCTCGGGATAAATTTTTGGACCAAGGTTGAATTGTGAAGCAAAAATAAAGGTTTTTAAGAAGCTCAATCCAGCGGAGAAGTGTTGGAACGGAGACTCGGATTTTTGCTGCTAAAGAGGAGTGGTTTAAGGCATGGGAAGCTTGTTCTAGAAGTATTTGGGCAAGAAGCTCGATCTGACTTGTTTCTTGGATCCTGCTTAGATCCCGAATATCTTCACGGAACAGTTGTTCGAAGCGCAGGCGCTTCCACTGATTGAAAAAGGTTGTACTTCTTTTAACAAAGGCTTCGGGAAACCCGCCAAAAGAAAGTAAGGCGGCATAATCTGTTTCATTGATTAATTTAGGCTTTTGAATGTCTCCGGATGGAAGGCTAGGATCAGCAATTTCCCTGACGGAAAGAGGATGCAGCCGATAGAGGAAATAGCGTCCCATTAGGCTATCTCCTCCACGTTTATAAATGTCCATGCGAGCGCTGCCTGTTACCAGGATTCGGCATTTTTTTTCGTAAGAGTCAAAAAAGCCTTTAAGAAAACGTTTCCAATTACGGTATTTATGGATTTCATCGAAGACTAGGACCGGCAACGATTCTTGCAGAAAATCGAGTTTTGCAGCTTTAGCGATAGCTTCGGGGCCTTCGATAAAAAGAACCTTGTGGCTATCATTGTCCCAATTGAAATAGTAGTGCAGTGGGGCTTCGGAAGAAGTTTCCAAGCTAGTCGTTGTTTTTCCAACTTGCCTTGGCCCAGATAAAAAAACCATTTGACGGTCTTTTGAAATGTGGTCTTCAATTAGATTTTCATACACCCTTTTCACGTGAACCTCCCTTCTTATACGACCATTTTAACATATATGTTAAATTAGTCGCGACCATTTTAACGTTTATGTTAAAATAGTCGCCTTTAAGCTGTTGATTGTGTGGTGCTTAGAAAATTTGAGCTGGTAGATTGACAAAAATTCAATTAGAGCAGAGTGCCGTTCAAGCGCTTAAACTCATCGGGAAGCCCCCATAGGACCTTGTACTGTTCTTCGGAGCCGCCTAGAAGTTTGCGTTGCAAACGCATGCAGGCAGCGATCCATCTAATATCAGGTTCGGTCTTCTGTTCGATGGCATCAAAGATTTTCTTCCCTGCAATGAACACGCCTGTTCGTCCAATGCCGCCGCTGCAATGCACGACGAGCGTTCCATTTTCCAAGAGCTTTTCAAATTCCGCAATCATTTTTATTGCGGCGGCAATGGGAGGGACGTATCCTGGAGTGTGGTCTTTCCAGCCGCGGAGATGGAATGAGGTGAACAAATGTTCCCGATGGCCGTCTTTAAGAAGGCAGTCGTTCTGCTCGAGTATCCACTCGTTCGGCAGCGGAGTTTGTGCAACAGCATTAGAGATTATCGAATAGTTCCCGTGCTGTACAGCCTCATGGGGAACGCTTGGCAGATAACGGTCCGCTTTGATGACCTCTCCTTCCTCGAACTCGGTCAGATTGACCACGATCTTCACATTTTGTTCCATGTACATCTGAAGTACGAGGAGAAAATAGGAAGGCAGCGGGGCGTTCATGGCTATGCAGTAGGTTTGAGCTGTCGAATAGGACCGGCCATCCTCAGGAAATTTAATCAATGAGCCATTCATGGGAATGAGTCGAGAGGAGACTTGATTGAAGCGAAACGGGGTGCAGTTGTCATGGCGGTCGCGGCCAAAGGAAAAAGGGACTGTATTAAATGAAAGCCGATGGTCTATTTCTTTAAGATTATTGAAGAATTGGCTTTGTGTCGCGATTCGGGCGTCGCCCAAATGTTCAAGAAGAGGTTGGATTTGTTTTTTTAAGGTATCATTGGATACCCTTTCGAGCAATACCTCTAATCGCCATCTGATGCCTGTGTTCAGCAATTTAGAGTTAACTTCGGAGGTGCATGAGGAGAAAAGCAATTTGCCAAGCGATTTGATCTCTTGCGGATAAAGGATGACTTGCGCGAATGTTTCGCGGATCTCTCCAATTCTTTTCATGGCGGTGATGGGACTTGAATCTGAAACCTCTGCAACAGGATCAACAACGACCGGTACAAGATGCAAGTGGAAGTGGGGAAGGGATCGATCGGATGGGCCAGCATTCTGCAAGGTCGATAGGTAATCGCCAGTCCGGTAAAGATGCTGGTAGACCTTTGCACATTTTCTATAGACTTTGACGAGCGCTCCAGCTTCCTCTTCTGTCAATTGATGGAACTGATCGACATGGCGTCGGGGCTCAATGATCAAATGGCCTTGTGCTGCAGGGAAAGAAGGGCAGAGCACATTCCAGTATTTGCCATCCCAATAGACAATTTGTTCATCTACAACGGCAGGGTTGCATAGTTCGCAAGTTGTTTTTTCCAAACGAGAAAGGATTTCCATCCTTCGTTCATTGCTGATCGATCTCCCTTCTTCCCCGTAAAAAGCGAGCTTGCCAAAATCAACATGTGCGATATCTGGATGAGTCTCAAGCGTTGGCCTTCCTGCTGCTTCCCATGTTAAAAAATGGATCTGCTTCGCAACATCCGGATATTTTTCGTCCAGTTCTGTAATAGCAGCCTTAACGAGATGTTTCTGGTGAGCTGATAAAGCTTGGATCGCTTGTTTAACTAGATCGTGTGCTGAGGGACTTGGTTGTGCGTAATGCAGTATAGAAGTTGAAGGGGATGTAAACGAGGACAAAGGTCGTGTTGCCATAAAATAGCAGCTCATCTTTCATAAAAAATTGAACAACTGTTTTATGTTAATCTTCTTGAATAGTCAAGTTGATTGATTATCGAGCTTTTTTCTCTGTAGGAGGGAAAGGAAAAATATTTGTGTGCAGCTGCCGCCCTGCCCTAAGGGGGCAGGGCGGGGATGGAAATCGATTACTTATTTTTCTTTTTAGGAGCGGCTTGGCCTTGAGCTGGCGTAGGAGCTTTCTTAACGAACTTTTCTACGAACTCTAAAGCAGAAGATGCGAGGTCTTTGACCATCGGATCTTTGGCATTTGCTGCAGATTCTTCCAGGACTTTTTCCCCTTTGATCACTTCAGCTGGATTCAATGACATGCTCAATCCGAGGAAGGTCCTTGCCATTTCGCTGGATGGATCCTTTGCTAAAATGTCTTCAAACACTTTGACAGCCTGCTTGAGCTCAAGCTTGCACAGATGGATGTATCCTCTTCCCATTTGAGGCAGGACGTTTTGAGGATCTAAAAGTTCAGAGGCTTTGAACAGCTTAAGGGCTGCATCTTCATCGGCTTGGTTGACGGCGATGAAGCCTGCTTCGACCATCAGGATGAAATGGTCTTTGAATTTTTGGAGTTGTCCCATGAGATCTAACCTTGTTTTAAGTTGTTTTAGAGGGAAACCCCTCCTTAGCTTACGTTATGAAGACTTCTGGTTTCGCACCATGTTGTTGATGACCGACATAACCTGCGATATCAAGTTCGAGATCGATTCGCCGATCTGCGTTACTTGGCTCATCGAGAACTGCAACAGCAAAAACTTACCGGGTGTAGCAGAAGAAATACGGCTAGCTACCGAACGTACCTGAGATACGACCTGGCTCTGTAGTTTGATGTATTGGCTGATGAGTGTGTTAAACGATATGGTTGCCCATAAACTTTCTTTTCCGCCTGGCATTGAATCTCTCCTCTATTTCTTGTTCGCGAGTTTAGTTAGCACTTTCTGCAG